>DGVM01000103.1 GCA_002395925.1 Bacteroidales bacterium UBA4284 | reverse complement strand
CCTGCATGTATGCGTCCATGTTGATATCCTTCACAAGGAAGCCGTCGGCCCGGAGCATCCGCTGTATGGTTATTACGTCGGGATGGACCTTCCCCCACGACAGTGGTTCTACCGCAACGTCCAGATAATCAGCACCTGCACGCGCAACTTCGAGCATGCTGGCCACCGAGAAACCGGGGCCGCTGTGACCGTGGTACTGGACCTTTATATGGGGATAATTTGCCTTGATTTCTCTGGTGAGTTCGCCAAGGAAAGTGGGACGGCCTACACCGGCCATGTCCTTGAGGCAGATTTCGTCGGTACCGTATTCAACAAGCTTCTGAACGACACCCATATAATACTCGACGGTGTGTACCGGGGAGTTGGTAATCGAGAGGGCTCCCTGGGAGATCATCCCCGCCTTTTTGGCGTATTCCACGCTCAGGCGCAGATTCCTGTGGTCGTTGAGCCCGCAGAACGAACGGGCGATGTCGGTTCCCTGGGCTTTTTTGACCTTGAACATGAGTTCGCGTACGTCGGCAGGCACCGGGTACATCCGCAAGGCGTTAAGTCCCCTCTCGAGCATGTGTGTCTGGATGCCGGCCTTGTGGAAAGGAGCCGTCCAGACGCGTACGCTCTTGTTCGGATTCTCGCCGTAAAGGAGGTTAACCTGCTCGAAGGCTCCGCCGTTGGTCTCGACCCGGTCGAAGCATCCCATATCTATGATGGCAGGGGCAACCCGGACCAGTTGGTCCGCACGGGGCTGGTATTTGCCCGAGGATTGCCACATATCCCTGTAAACGAGTGAAAACTTTATTTCTCTTGCCATAGAGTCTTAAAATATTAGAATCACAAATATAACAATTCTTGACGGATTCTTAAATAAACATTTTTGCATGGCACTCATTTGGGCTCCGCTCCGGCTCAGTGTGCAGAGTCTCCGAAAACATGCCGTATCTTTGTACCGCTATGAAAATCTTGGAAATGAGCCAGGCCGAAAGGCCACGGGAAAAACTGCTTGACAAAGGCGCAGGAGCATTAGGAGACGCCGAACTGCTTGCCATACTGCTCAGGAGCGGGCGCAGAGGCGAAAGCGCCATAGATATGGCACACAGGCTGCTGTCGCTTGTACGCGGCCGCCTGTCGGGCCTTTTTGACTGCGACCCCGGTTACCTTGCCGGCATGGAAGGGATAGGCCCGTCGCGTGCATCCTGCCTGTGTGCCGCCTTCGAACTGGGCAGACGCTTCATGCTGGAAAGAGCCGGCGGCGGCACTCCCCTGTCGAACGCCAAAGAAGTTTACAAACGCATACTGCCCAGGCTGAAGGCCAAGGGCCACGAAGAATGTTGGGTCATCCTCCTGGACAGCAGGATGATGGAAATCGATTCGATAAGAATGACCACAGGCGGGCGCCAGGGCACGATTATAGACAAGTCAATGGTTATCCGTAAAGCAATCGAATACGGAGCAGCGAGCCTGATACTGATTCACAACCACCCGGGAGGCGACCCACGTCCATCAAGAAGCGATATAAAGGAGACTGGCCAGCTGCGCGACGCCTGCACGGCATGCAACCTCAGCCTGTTGGACCACATAATAGTGTCCGATGAACATTTTTATAGCTTTAATGAAGAAAAAGTGTATTGAATTAAAAAAATATTGTTATATTTGCAGACCCAAAACAACAAACGGGGTATTAGCTCAGTTGGTAGAGCGTTTGAATGGCATTCAAAAGGTCAGCGGTTCGATTCCGCTATGCTCCACAAGGTCAAGGATTTAAGGTAAAACTTAAGTCCTTGATTTTCTTTTAGTCTCCGCGAGTTTGTGACCGTTTAAGGACTGCATCCTTTTCCTCCTTCTCGCTCGGAAGAGCAAATTAATTTGTTTTTCTCTCGGTTGGCACATATATTTGCAGGCGTCCCAAACTTTGGTCAACAATGGTACCGTTCGCCGCACACACACGCTTTTCTGACACTCCTTCCCGCTTCTTAGGGCGGAGACTGTCTCCTCTTCATTTTCTGATGGCAGTATTCGCCTGCTTGAGCATCTCTCCGCTCTTGGCACAGGAGATACGCTCGGTCGAAACGGTATGTAAAATATATCCTGACGGATCTGCCAGGATTCTGCAGTCCTGGGATGTAACGGTTACTTCCGGAACCGAATGGTACCTCCCCATCGGAAATTTGAATGGTATGGAAATCAGCGATTTCCATGTGTATGAGGGAGAGGAGGAGAAAGAATATCTGGACGAGGGCCGAAGCTGGGATTCCGGGCGCGGCCTCTCTCAGATAGCTGGCCGGAGCGGCATTGTTGACAAGGGATCCGACGGGGTTGAGCTCTGCTGGTGGCTGGGCAGTTACGGAAGCCATATGTGGTACATCACCTATACTATTTCCGTACTGGTAAAGCGACTACAGGACTACGACGCATTCAACCACATGTTCATCAATCCCGGACTTGTCTCTCCTCCCCAGAACGCCTCGCTGTACATTACAAACGACACAGGCGGACCGAAGTGGACGCAGGAGAACGTGCGAGTCTGGTGGCGGTTATGGCGGAGGCACGCGGTAAACAGCACACAGACAGCAAGAAAAATAGCCTTTGATTACAGCAATCCTGAATAAATCCGCCATACGATGAAACGATTTCTCATAGCATCATTTTTGTTGACTTGTATCACAATGAACGCAAAGAATATGGATAATATACTTACCCCCCGCCGGCAGGGACTTGCCGTCATCGCGGCTCTCGAAGCCAAAGGAGACCAGAGTTCTCTTGAAAAGGCAGTCGCCGAAGCTCTGGACAACGGTTTGACCATCAGCGAAGCCAAGGAAGCGCTTTCGCAGCTTTATGCCTACACCGGCTTCCCGCGTTCGCTGAATGCTCTGGGGACGCTTCAGCGCGTACTGGACAGGCGTGCTGCCGCAGGAATCAAGGACGCCCCCGGAAAAGACGCCGATCCTCTTCCCGCCGGTTATGATGCACTAAAACAGGGAACAGCCGTACAGACAAAGCTGTCGGGACGGCCATTCAATTATGACTTTGTCCCTGCTACCGACTATTACCTCAAGGCCCATCTGTTCGGAGACATTTTCGCCCGCAACAACCTCAGTTACGCCGACCGCGAGATCGTTACGGTGAGCGCCATTTCCGCCCTGCCCGGATGCGAACCCCAGTTGGCGGCCACGTATCAGGAGCCCGGAACATGGGTGTTACCGACGGGCAGCTGCGTGCCCTGCCTGCGCTACTGGAAGAGAAAGTCGGATTGGCGGAGGCCGAAAGGCTGCGCGCTGCGCTTAAAACGGTTCTTGGCGATGCCCATACCCCTGTCCAGACCGTAGATTTCTCCGTGTGGCCCAAAGGACAGCCCAATACCGCTTATGCCCAATACTTCACGGGCAACAGTTATCTGGCCCAGATGGACGGCGGGATCGCAAACGTGAGCTTCGAGCCGGGATGCCGCAACAACTGGCACATACACCACAAACAGGTGCAAGTGCTTATCTGCGTAGCCGGTCGCGGCTGGTATCAGGAATGGGGCAAAGCTGCCGTACAACTCGTTCCGGGGACGATCATCGAGATTCCCGAAGGGGTCAAACACTGGCACGGAGCTGCCGCCGACAGCTGGATGCAGCACCTGACCATCCACAAAGATGTCCGGGAGGGAGCCTCAAACGAATGGCTGGAGCCGGTAAGCGACGAGCAATACGGGAAAGCCCATTCATAGATATTTCTTCGCAAGCATATATCCGATGACCGCGACGGCGACGGATTCGGCCGTAAGAATCAACTCAAGCGGTACCATGCCGACAGATTTCTGCAGCATGACGACTCCTGCATCGACCAAAGCGTGCAAGGCGATTGCGGCAGGATAAAGCCACAGCCATCTGCCTCCTTTGCTCACAGCAGTCCATACCATCACGGACAGGCCCAGGTGAAGCACAAGTGCTGAAAAACGCTCCCAAAGCCCTATGAGCCAGGTTCCGGTGCCAAGCGACTGCAACTGATTAAGTTGGGCCTGCACCTGCGCCGTAGCTTCGGCCGGAACCTTGGAGAGAAGCATCTCGGTCTGACCGGAATTGATAAGGACCGAAAGCACGAGGTTGCCTATCATGGTAATCCCGAAGATGACAATCATCTCCGCGCCGCCATGCCCGACGCCGTAAGCTATGCCGGGGAGCGCTTTTGACGGCTCCTTTTTCATAAGGAACTTCATGGAGAGGAAACGTCCGCTCTCCTCGAAGACGCCGGCAGCAAGTCCGCCGTACAGAGCATAATAGAGCGTATTCCCCAAAATAGCCGGACCATGAGGCCCCTTCAAGACAAGCTGATGTACGAGGCTCTCCAGCACCAGGGCAAAGACGATGAACGTACCTGCGCCGACAAGAATCGTGGAAAGCTTGGCTTGATACTTACGGATAAGATACAGCGACAGACAGACCGGGACTGCGATGCTGAGCAGGGCATTGACCGACATCAGCACTATTGAACCTGTAGGAACCATAGAGAGACTTGTTTATTTTATATGTGCGGCATAAAGGTAATCAAATCCGACGATAAACCCAAAGTTCTGAGCGATAGTCTAAACGAGGCCCGGAGACAGGAAGCGCAGCACCACATCATTGAAAGCCTCAGGATTTTTGTTTGCCACAAAATGATCGCCCGGGATAACGGCAAGGCGGGCTCCGGGTATGGAAGCGGCGATAAGCCTGGTATGTTCATCCTTTATCATGTCATTGTCGCCTGCGACTACCAACGTGGGGCATTGTATCCGGCTCAATTCTTCCGCCCGCACATTGGGGTCGTTCACCATCAGACCGAGCAATTCGGCCTTCCTGCGCGCGCCCTCGCTCACCGAAGCGAACAAGCGGGCAAAACGGTAGCCGATTTCGATAGGAATCTGAACGCTGCGCTTTACGCCCGAAGCATCGAGATTGGCTCCGTCAAGAATGAGCCTAGACACCCTGTCGGGATGCGCCAGCGCAAACACCATCGCAATATTGCCGCCGTCAGAAAAGCCCAGCAGGTGCGCCTTCCCTATGCCGTGCTCATCCATGAATCCGAGCAAATCTTCGGCGAACTGCCTGATGGTGAAAGGCATTTCGCCACGTGGCGTGCGTCCGTGTCCGCGGGTATCGACGGCAATCACCCGGAAGTGCCTGGCAAACGGCTCCATCTGGTGCACGAAGTAAGTACTGTCCTCACCGTTCCCGTGCAGCAGGATAAGCGGATGCCCGCTGCCTTGTTCTATCCAATGATGCCTGATATCCATGCCCCTACACTGTTATATGGCAGATTCTTCTGCCCAGATACGTTCAAAGAGCTGGCGCAGCTGCTGCTCGTCGGCGATAATCTGCCGCAGAGCCTCCAGTTTTGCAGCATTGGGAGACTCCGGTATCCAGAGTTTGAGGTATCCGCCGTAATGATATTTTTCGTGAAGATGCTCCAGGGTGCGCTGCCAGTGGCCCTCCTTCGGAAGGTCCGGATAATGAGAAAGTCCGAACTGAACGGTACGCCGGATAATCTGCTGCGGCTCGATGAGGCGGTCGGCCTCTGCCACCAGACGGCCATAAATGCTGCGCGGCTCGCGTTCCGACGACGCCCTGTGGTCTTCTGCTGCCTGGGCGATGGTTTCGATCTGATCGGGCCGGAACCACTCCGACAGTCTCGACATCCCGCGTATTATACGTCCGCTCTCGAGATGGTGGGTTGCCCGGTCCACCGACAGACCGAGGTCGTGACATGCCGCGGCGGTGTAAAGCATGTTGCGGTCAACCGGATAGAACTGTGCCATCTGAAGTGCACGATGCACAACGCTCCGTGCATGGTCCTGCCTGTGCGCCTTGTCGAATGAGGCGTACTGCGGGATGATTTCCGTTTCGACGAATTCCGCCAGAGAAGCGTCAACGCCAAGCAGCTCCGCCGCCAGCAGCGGCAGGATCTGCTCGTCGGCAGGCAGCCAGCAGGGTTCGTGAAGCTGCGTGTAATCGAGCCAGCGGGCGGCTTCGTGTTCGTTGAGATGCAACGAATCCGCAAGCAGTGAGCAGATGTAGCAGTGCATCGTGAGGTGGAAGTCAGGATAATCCCAGTCGATGGTGACGAGGTCTTTGTCCACGCTGATTTCGGCATCCAGCTCTTCTCGTATCTCGCGCCGGAGTGCCTGTTCAGGGGTCTCCCCCGGTTCGACTTTCCCGCCCGGATATTCCCAGTAATCCTTCCAGTCGCCGTATCCGCGCTGGGTGGCGAAAATCCTGTCCTCGCGGCGGATGATGGCCGCAACAACTTCGACGGTTTTCATAACTTATGTCCCTGATTACTTGCGGAAAGCATAGCCTCGCACCCCTCCAGGATGTCCTGGAAAGTGGTTTCGAAATCACCGGTGTACCACGGGTCCGCAACATCGCGGCCGGCTCCGGCATAAGACATCAGCAAGTGTATTTTTCCCTTTGGATCGGAAGGAATGATTCTCCGGATGAGACGAAGATTGGAGGCATCCATGCAGACGATACGGTCAAAACGCTCGTAGTCGTCCGGGGTGACTTTCCTCGCCCTCTTTGAGGGATCGAACCAGACTCCATGCTGGCTCAGGCAGCGCTTTGCCGGAGGATATATCGGATTGCCCGTTTCTTCGTCGGAAACAGCTGCAGATTCTATATGGAATGCGTCTTCCATACCAGCGGCTTTCACCATGGCCTTGAGAATGAATTCCGCCATGGGACTTCGGCATATATTGCCGTGGCAGACAAAGAGGATACGTTTCATATACCGGAGTGGGATTGAAAATTCAAAGGGGGGCCTCTAAACGGCCTCGCCGCCAAGATAAACCCGGCGTATGTACGGAGTACGGAAATAATATGCCAGTCCCGGCAGCGTCCAGCCAGGACGGGTGAGAATAAGGTCGGCACGTTTGCCTTTGGTCACGGACCCCGTAATATCGCTGACGCCCATGGCATAAGCCCCGTTGAGCGTCACGGCGTTGAACGCCCTTTCGGGAGTAAGCCGCATCTGAATGCAGCCAAGCGCCATTATAAAACGCATGTCGCCGAGCGGAGAAGACCCGGGATTGTAATCGGAAGCCAGCGCCAATCCCAGTCCTGCATCGATGAACTCGCGGGCCTTCCCATACGGCATGCGAAGGAAGAACGACGAGCCGGGCAGCATGACAGGCATGGTGCCGGTACCGCGCAGGCACTCTATCTCCGCGTCACCGGCATGTTCCAGATGATCTACGGAAAGGGCTCCATATCTGACTCCCGCCTGGACTCCACCGCTCTCGTGCAGCTGGTTGGCGTGAATCTTGGGACGGAGCCCGCAGTCGATGCCTGCCTGCATGATACGGCCGGCGTCCTGGGGGCTGAAGAAACCTTGTTCGCAGAAAACGTCCACAAAATCGCACAGGGCAGCGGCCCGGGGCATCATACGGCATACTTCTTCTACATAGGCCTCGTGAGTGTATCCCCGTCCCACCGCATGCGCGCCAAGGAAAGTCGAGCGGACAGGCGACAGTGCAGTCTCGGCGATACGGCCTATGACCCGCAGCATCTTCAGCTCATCTTCGGGGTTGAGGCCATAACCTGACTTGATTTCCATGGCACCAGTGCCGGCGGCGTTCATTTCGCGGACCCGTTCCATCGCCTGACGCAGGAGTTCGTCTTCGGACGTACCATGCAGCCTGTCCGCCGAATTGAGGATGCCTCCGCCACGGGCTGCGATCTCTTCGTAAGACAGCCCGTTGATTTTATCGATGAATTCGGATTCGCGGCTGCCGGCATAAACGATATGGGTGTGGCTGTCGCAATAGGCAGGCATCAGCATACCTCCCTCGCAGTCAACGACTTCGTCGGCCTCAGGTAAAGGTGTGCCGGAAGTTCCGAAGTCGCTTGTCAGCCCATCTTCGGCAAGCAGCCAGGCGCCTTTGAGCAAGCCGGCATCGTCCATCTGCGGCCCCTGCTTGCGCAAGACCCCTTCTAGAACGACTCCGGCAAGCGCACCGATATTCTTAAACAGCCTGCGCATCGCTTCTGGGAGCTTCGTTGTCGTGTATGAACTCTATGGCCCTGTGAATGAGCGGGCTCATATAAGTGTCCTCTTCCAGGAACGGGACCACCTTGCGGAAGCGGGCCACCACATCTTCCAGCACCGCCGACGTATGCAGGGGGCGGCGGAATTCAAGCGCCTGTGCCGCATTGAAGAGCTCGATGGCCAGCACGGTCTCCACATTGTCGATGACCTTGACAAGCTTGGTGGCGGAATTGGCCCCCATGCTCACGTGGTCCTCCTGTCCGTTGGACGAAGGCACGGAATCGCAGGACGCCGGCCAGCAGTAAGCCTTGTTCTGGCTGACAATGGAAGCGGCTGTGTACTGCGGAATCATGAATCCGCTGTTCAGACCGGGCTTTGCAACCAGATAGCGAGGGAGTCCGCGATACCCGTGGACTAGCAGGTAAACCCTTCGTTCCGAAATACTTGCGAGCTCAGAGAGGGCTACGGCCATGGTGTCCATAGGAATAGCGATAGGTTCGCCATGGAAATTGCCGGCAGAGATGATCATGTCTTCGTCGGGGAAAATGTTAGGATTGTCGGTGGCCGAATTGATTTCGTTGACGATGACCGACGCCACATACTGAAGGCTGTCCTTGGCGGCTCCGTGCACCTGGGGTATGCAGCGGAACGAATAGGGATCCTGTACGTGTTCCTTCTCTCTCTTGATTAACTCGCTGCCTTCCAAAAGACTGAGGAAACGGCGGGCGGTGGCGATCTGGCCGCTGTGCCTGCGTATGGTATGGGTAAGCGGGTAGAACGGCTCTATGCGTCCGTCGTAAGCGTCGAGAGACAAGGCTCCTATCGCATCCGCCCATCCGGAAAGGCGTTTGGCCCTGATGAGGCACCACACGGCATGGGCGCTCATAAACTGGGTGCCGTTAAGAAGCGCAAGGCCTTCTTTGGACTGGAGTTTTATAGGCTCCCATCCGAATTCCTGCCAGACTTCCGCCGACGGTCGTACCTTGCCTTTGTACAGCACTTCGCCGAGTCCTATCAGCGGCAGGCTCATATGTGCCAACGGAGCGAGGTCGCCCGATGCTCCCAGCGAGCCCTGCTCATATACGACAGGAAGTATGTCGTTGTTGTACATGTCGATAAGCCGCTGCACGGTAATGAGCTGCACCCCAGAATGTCCGTAAGACAGGGATTTTGCCTTGAGGAAAAGCATCAGCTTGACGATTTCCGGGCGCACGGTGGCTCCCGTACCGCAGGCGTGCGACACGACCAGATTGTACTGAAGCTTCGACAGGTCCTCCGGAGGGATGGTAACATTGTAAAGGGAGCCGAATCCGGTGCTTATGCCATATACAGGATGCTCCAGATCCTCCATTTTCTTGTCCAGATAATCGCGGCATTTACGGATTGAGGCCTCAGCCTCCTGAGAAAGAGCAAGCTTCTCGCCGCTTTGCACTATATGTCTGAGTTCATCGAAGCTAAGTTCCTTATGTGAAATGTAATGCATAGCTGTAGTTTGTTCTAGAACAGTTTATCTATCAGGGCGTCGTCGGCAAAATTGGGAAGCGTGACCCTGAGCCCGGGAGTGCGCTCCATCTGCCTGCGTATCGCCTCCAGGGAACCGGAATTGCGGGCCCAGCTGCGGCGGGCGA
>DGVM01000050.1 GCA_002395925.1 Bacteroidales bacterium UBA4284 | reverse complement strand
AAGTGGGAATCGGGAAATCTGCTATGTTTTCGTTGAGAAAGCGCACTTCAACGCCTTCGGATGCCTTTTTGCCGAGAGCCTCCATCACTTCCCTGCCCCCTCTGTCGTTGCCGAAATGGAAATACTCCAGATGAATGGATTCCCTGGCCTCGGCGATGTCTTTGAGCAGCAGTTCCTGCTTTCTCAGCCCCGAAGTGATTATCTCGAATGAATTTCCGGCGCTGAGATTGTTGCCGGCCTCTGCATTCGACAGAAGCCTGGCAAGCGGCCGGAATCTTTCATCCACGCTTTCGAAGGGCATGTCTCCCTTGAGCAGACGGACGATAGCGTCATCTTTCTCTTCGGTAAAGACCCGTATCGCCTCATCGTGCCTGCGCCTGAAAAAGATATGGTGGCGGTAGTTGATGCCAAACATCAGATAGAGCAGAATCCCTATCACGGGCAGGAAAGTGATGGTAAGGAGCCAGGCGAGCTTCGTGCCGTGATCTCCATTGTCAAAAACGATGATAACGGCCGCCCCGACAAAGAGAAGGCCCAGGAGTACGGATAATATGATGCTGACTATCACTACTACAAAAATAATAAAAACTATTATTATTATCTTTGCAGGATATGAAAAGATTCCCGATCATTTTATTGTCTGCACTGCTGGCGGCTTGCTCCGGCGAAAACGCATCCGATCCCGTGACTGAGCCCGTAGTAGCGCCGGATCCCGTCGAGAAACCGGCCGAAGAGGGTTTGATGTGCACAGACTCCCCTCTTCTTCTCGAACTGCCGTCCGTGCCCGAACTCGGGTCAGCCGGGAGCATAAAGGTCTACGACTCATCCGACCGGCAAGTGGATGAAATCAATCTTGCCGACCTGCAGACCGTCACCATCCGCGAAGACGGGCAGATGATACCCAAGGCGCAGATTACCAAAGAGAGCATTTACAACACGTTCATGGATGCTGTCAAATGCTCAAATCGCTGGAGGATAATCCATTACACTCCCCTGCGGGTGAAAGGCAAAGCTCTAGAAATCAAATTGCACAGCGGAGTGCTCGATTTCGGCAAGGAATACTATGTCACCATGGACAAAGACTTTGTCAAGGGCCACGGCGGCATCGCCAAGGGCGAGTGGAGTTTCAAGACAAAGTCGAAACCTTCTTCCAAGTCCGAACTCAAGGTCAATGCGGACGGCAGTGCGGATTTCTGCACCGTCCAGGGCGCAGTCAGCTATTCTGCCACGCTTGGGAAGACTGCCGTCGTCGAAATCGTCATAGCGTCGGGAACGTACAACGAAACGGTCTTTATCCGGGACAAGAATTCCCTCACCCTGAAAGGTGAAAACAGGGCGAATACCGTCATCAGTTACGCCAACAACGAGAGTTACGCCAACGGCAGCGGCGCAAGCATCGAAACCAAGCCTTCCGTCGGCAGGGCCATAGGAGCCTGCGGTGGCCGCGGTGTAATACTTGCGGAAGCTTGCGACGGACTTGTGATAGAGAATCTCAGCCTGAAAAACGGTTTCGGTGAGCTGAAGGGCCAGGCGGAGGTGCTCTATTTCAACGGCAACGGCAAACTTTTCATTGAAAACTGCTCCCTGAATTCACTTCAGGACACCTTCCTCTGCAAAGGCCAGGTATATGTTCACAACTCCCTGATATCCGGGCATTGCGACTTCATCTGGGGTTACCCGAAGGCCTGTCTCTTCGAAGACTGTGAAATCCGTTCGGAAGCCGCGGGATATATAGTTCAGGCCCGCGTGCAGAACAAGGCGGACAAGGGATTTGTCTTCCTCAATTGCAGGCTCACCGCTGCGGAGGGAGTAAAGGACGGCACTATGTATCTGGCACGGTCCGGAGGAAGTTCCGACTACTACGACAACGTGACATTCATCGGTTGCACCATGTCGCCTGTTATCGCGGCAAGCGGATGGTACACCAATCCTGCCCCCAATCCTTCCTCCCCCAGTGCTGAAAGCGGATGGAAGGAGTACGGCAGCAAGGATGCCTCCGGCAAGGCCCTGGACCTGGGTTCAAGGTCGAGGATGTCCAGGATTTTGACAGAAAGCGAGGCCGCCGCATATTCCGGCAGGGCGGAAGTTTTGGGATATTAGCATAATACGATGGCAAGAAAAAGAATCGACCTCCTTCTGGAGGACATCACGATAGAGGCGGTGGCGGCGGAAGGAAAGGCAATAGCCCACAGCCCGGACGGGCAGGTGGTTTTCGTGCCTTTCGCAGTGCCCGGCGATATCGTGGACATCAGGGTAATCAAGAAAAAGAAGAACTATCTCGAGGGAATCATTGCGCAGATGAAGAAAGCCTCCGCGGACAGGCTGGACCCTTTCTGCAGGCACTTCGGAGTCTGCGGAGGATGCAAATGGCAACCTCTCCCCTATCCCCTGCAGCTGGAGGCCAAGCGCCGTCAGGTGTACGACCAACTGGTGCGGATAGGCCATCTGGACGTCCCGGAGATTCTTCCCACACTCCCTTCGGAACGTACGAAACTCTACAGGAACAAGCTGGAATTCACGGCATCCGACCGCAGGTGGATACTCCCGGACGAGGATCCCGACGGGCTCTCCGACAGCGAGCGCTGCGGCCTTGGTTTCCATGTGGGTAAATTCTTCGACAAAGTGCTCGACCTGGAGCAGTGCTGGCTGCAGCCGGAACCATCTAACGGCATCCGCCTGTTCGTCAAGCGCTATGCCCTGGAGCACGGCATACCTTTTTACAATATCCGCGAGAATCACGGGATACTGCGCACGGTATTCGTGCGTACAAGCGAGTCCGGCGCCACCATGGTGATAGTCTGCCTTGCGGAGGATTTCGCCGGCCGCGAGGCATTCCTGGATGCCGTTTCGGAGGCGTTTCCGCAGATTACCTCCCTCTACTATGTCATCAATGCCAAACTCAACGACAGCATCTCGGACCAGACCTGCATACTCTACAAAGGAGACGAAGCCATCTACGAGGAGATGGATGGACTGCGCTTCAAGATAGGACCGAAGTCCTTCTACCAGACCAACACCCTGCAGGCCTTCAATCTCTACAAGGTCGCAAGGGACTATGCCGACCTGCAGGGAAACGAGGTCGTCTACGACCTTTATACCGGCACCGGGACCATTGCCCAGTTCGTCAGCCGAAAGGCTTCGAAGGTCATAGGCATAGAGTATGTGAATGAGGCCATAGAGGACGCCCGTATCAACGCCCGGGCCAACGGAATAGACAACTGCAGCTTCTTTGCCGGCGACATGAAGGACGTGCTTACGCAGGATTTCATTTCCAAACACGGCCGGCCGGACGTGATGATAGTCGATCCCCCGCGTGCAGGAATGCATCCGGACGTGGTGAAGGTCATACTTGAGGCGGCGCCCAGGCGCATTGTATATGTCAGCTGCAACCCGGCGTCGCAGGCCCGGGACCTTGCAATGATGGCGGACAAGTACGAGATAAATGCGGTGCAGCCCGTAGATATGTTCCCCCACACCCAGCACGTGGAGAATGTTTGCAAATTGACAAGAAAAGAGTAACTTTACGGCTATGTTTTTACAGATAGCAGCACTTATACTCGGCCTGGCGATGGTTATCGGAGGAGCGAACGCCCTGGTCGACGGAGCATCCAGCGTTGCACGCAGGACCGGTGTCAGCGAATTCGTCATAGGTCTGGTGATAGTGGGTTTCGGCACTTCGCTCCCCGAACTCGTGGTAAGCGTCACAGGGGCCCTGGCCCGCAACTCGGACATCGCAGTCGGCAACGTAATAGGCTCGAATATTTTCAATACCGCGCTGATTCTTGCGGTTTCCGCCATGTTCGCTCCAATGGCGATCACAAGGCAGAACAAATTCAGGGATATCCCTCTGACCATTCTCGTCTCATTCCTGGTAGCCTTCTTCGGCTACTACGGAGGATTGTCCCGTGCGGAAGGCATTATAATGGTCGTACTCTTCGCTATCTACATCATATGGAGTTTCCGCTCGGATGATACTGCTCAGGAGCAGACGCCGGAAGATGCCAAGGAATTCGGCACATTCGCGTCAATAGTACTGATTGCCGGCGGGCTCGCATGCCTGGTGTTCGGAGGCCGTCTTTTTGTAGAATCCGCCGAGAATGTGGCCAGGATGCTTGGCGTAAGCGACAAATTCATCGCCATCACCGTGCTTGCGATGGGCACATCCCTGCCGGAACTTGTCACGAGCATAGTGGCACTCGCGAAGAAACGCAGCCAGATGGCCCTCGGGAACATCCTCGGGTCGAATGTGTTCAATCTTCTGCTCATCCTCGGAGTGTCGGCCGTCATCTCTCCCACCAGTTTCGCAAGGATAGACTTGTGGGACTATGCGGCCTTGCTGCTCAGCATAATCCTTGTCTGGACCGGCATCTATACAGGCAGGAAGAATTTGCTGGACCGCTTCGACGCCAGTCTTCTGCTGCTGCTTTTCGCCGCATATATGACAAAATTGTTTATCAATCTATAAACCTGAACCACAATGAGATTCCAAGGTACCAAGTACAAGCTGATGAATGTAGGCACCGGTCGCGTGTTTGAAGACCGCGGGTGGATGCTTGCAGATCCTGAGGCCAGTTCACCCTCGCTTGTCCGCGCCGTTTACGAAAACAAGAAATTCACTCCCAGAGACGACCTCAAGGGGCTTTACCGTTATGC
>DGVM01000065.1 GCA_002395925.1 Bacteroidales bacterium UBA4284 | reverse complement strand
TTGGAGTAGTAAGCCCTGGTGCGCTTGGCCGATACGGAACCGACCGCCACGACGGCCTCATACTCGGCAGGCCAGGCGTGGCGCCAGGTTTCGTTGCCGGCTGCGAAAATCACCACGCCCCCTTTCATAGGACTGTCGGGCCTCTGCTCGCCGTTTTTGTCGCATCCTGCGTATTTTATGAAATAATCTATCCCTGCTTTTGAAGAGCGCGGACTGCCTGAGGCCGCTTCAGCCTCTGTCTCGTAAACGAAACCCCAGCTGTTGCTGGCTATGACCGCGCCGTTGTCGGCAGCCCACACAAAAGCTCCTGCGTCATCACCGTTCAATGTCTTCGGGAGGTCCGGATCATCAGGGTTTGGCACGATGCGCAGCATTTCGCAGGACATAATCCTGACGCCGCCTTTGCCGTCTTTGCCTCCAGCGATGCCGCAAATCCCCGTCCCGTTATTGTTGATGGCGGCTATGACTCCGGCGCAGTGCGTGCCGTGGTTGCCTGGCTCTATCTTGAAGCCTGCATTGCCGCTGATGAAGCACTTGCTTCCTCCCGGGCTTGCTTCGAGTGTGACGCCTGCAAGGTCGGGATGGTCGAGCTGGACTCCTTCATCGAGGACCGCCACTATCACCGAAGGGTCGCCGGCTCCATAACGCTCCCATACCGGCACCACATTAATGTCGCATCCTTTGTCGTAGGATGCACCTCTCGAGCCGTCGTTGTACAGTCCCCACTGCTTGTCGAACATAGGGTCATTGAAAAATCCGCAGGCCTTTTTCTTTCGTACGGGGCCTGCATAACAGACTCCTTGCAAGTCAGATATCCCCGCTGCGGCCTTCGTCAGGCTCAGGGACTCGTCATATTCGATTCTGTACCAGCGGTGCAATCCTGCCTCGCGGTGTCTGTCCTCCCATTCTTCATCGAAAGGGAAAATCCTCTCCATCGATTTGATGCCTGGATATACAAGTCCCTGACCGTTCTCTACTTTGGAGGCCATTTCTTCTGTCAA
Source organism: Bacteroidales bacterium UBA4284 (assembly GCA_002395925.1). The sequence goes on along the minus strand of DGVM01000065.1, from coordinate 8,703 downwards.
CTCGACTTCGAGTAAGCCGCTCACCAGATTCTTCTCTCCCGATGCTTCTTTGCTTTCCAATGCAGAGATGCTCTCTTGTTCAGGCCTGCAGGACAGGACGGAAATCAAGCTGACGGCAAGTATTGATAGCGCTGATAGGTGGAATCTCATACGTGTAAATTATTCCTTGTTAAACTGTCCGTAAAGAAAGACCACGATTTTCTCAAGGGAATCGGTCTCTTTCCATTTAATTTTTTCGGTCTTGAAAAAATCCTTGGCCTGTTTCTTGTCCACTCCTTCACAGGACATAATATTGCTTTTTGTGGCCGGGATAAGGCGATGGTCCACATAGATATAGCGGGTGGCCTTCACCGGTATGGCGTTTGAAAAATATTTGTCTTTTTCTCCGGCTTCAAGGCTTTTGTTTATAAGGTCCATCCTTCCGTCCAGAAGGAGCGTAAGGTTCATCGACGAGCCCGTGGAGGACGATACTCCATAGCCTATGTCCACCTTGGATGCTTTGTCTTTGTCGAAAAGCACCTGCGAAAGGACGCATCCGAGATTCAACTCGGAAAGCACCTTGTACATTTTCCCTCCCACGTTGAGGTAGAGGTCGTCTCCGATAAGTGCCGTATAGACCTTTGACATATCGGAGTTCATAATCTTATTGTCCTTATTGACATACAGCAATGCTCCATCCATTACCGAGACGTTGAACTGAGCATCGCTTATAAGGACTCCTGTCACGGTCCTGGCTGCGCCTTTCTGGAAATTCTCGTACACCAGCGGCCAAGTCTCCCTGGGTTCGAACTCCTGGGCTGCAACTGCCTGGCAGGCAAGGACAAATGTCAAGAACGAAATAATTATTTTTTTCATACCTTGTTTCATACAAAGAAACCCGCCCGGTTAAGGGCGGGTCCTCTGATTGTTCTCTGACTTATTTCTTGACAAATACTGTAGGATAATTTGCATTGAAAGTAGAGAATACTACGGTATAGTTGGTAAAGACATTGTATTCTTTAATATCGCTGGGAGTACTGAATCCGTAGCAGTCGTTGGTAGTCCAGGCTTTGCTGGCCTCGTCGTAGGTGAACGTCACCTTCGCAGGCTCGGCGATATAGCCGCCTGAGGTGCCTTCGTGTGCGTAGAACACGAAATTTTCGTTCAGGCCCCAAGGCGTTGCGGTAGATTTGCTGGTCTGAGGCGTAGAGAAGACGATGGTCTTCATATCTTCAGACACTGTACCCACGACGCTCAGGTCATCCAGATATGATCCGTATGCGGCTGCGAATGGAGTCAGATTGTCGGCGAGTATCTTGTCGGTTTCGCCTTCTACAGCGCTCAGGGTCAAATCCCATTTAGGATAGCCAAGAGAACCTTTCTCGGCGTCTGTCAAAGTGACACCGGAGATGGTATATGTGCCGAACAGTGCCGAGAGCGGATGGTCCAGATCTTTGATCACGACTTTGCAGGCGTTCAGCGGAGCTATAGCGACTTCGTTGGTCGCATCTTTAAGCTTCACGGTGAAATCCTGGTTGCCTGTGTAAGTACCGGGCTCGCCGATGACTTTTACCTCGATTGCAAGAGTGTCGGTGCCGGCAGGGAAATTGAGCACGCCGGAAGTGTTGGCGGGAGTGAAGTGCTTGCCGTTCTTTGCGCTTCCTTCCTCGAAAGTATAGGTCACGCTGCACTCGCCGTCCCTGTTATAGACATAGACCGGAATCTGTATGAGCTTGCCGGCTTCTGATTCCTCAACCTCTATGCTGCGGGAGTCTATTACCGCATACGGAGCCGGTGTGTACGTTGACACCTTGTTGCAGGCAAGGATGCTGACGGCGCCGGCTGCAACGGCTATTATTTTGACAATATTCTTGTTCATAATCTATCTGTTTTAATTAATAGCATCGTATCCAGTGTTCTGCACAAGGTTGTGGTTGACCTTCAGCTCGTGTGAAGGAATGGGCCACTGGAAGAAGTAGCTGTCGGATTTGAGGCTCTTGCCGTCGAAATACTGTCCTTGCTGGACCTGGTTGATGGCGCCGGACTGGGCGGTACGGTTCTCAAATCCTTTGCCCCAGCGCTTCAGGCAGCTCATCCTGAGGCCTTCGCCGATGGTCTCTTTGAACCACTCTTTCTGCACGTTCTCTGCCGTGGCCTCAGTCTGGCTGGCGCCGCGGGCGATCTGGAGTGCATTAAGGTCGGCCTTTGCGGCGGCAGGGGAGCTGGCAAGCTCTGCTTCGGCTGCTATCAGGTACATTTCGCTGATCTTGAGAGGCTTGGGGGCCTGACGGCCGTTGCGGATCGGCGAACTGGTGAGATCGGGGTTGCCGCGGTATTTCACGAAGGTGTAGAATTTGCCGGTGTAGTAGGTACCGGACAGCAGCACCGGAGTAGTGTTGTCAAACCAGCTCAGGAACCTCAGGTCGCTCTGCTCGTAGGAGTCGATTACGGCTTTGGTGGGGATGTAGTAAGGCCTGAAGCATTCTCCGCCTTCAACTTTGTCGTCCTTCTGGGCGAGCAGGAGGTTGGCGTAGGAGTTGCCGGTGAACTCGGTAAGGCTGATGGCAAGCTGCATAATCGCCTCGGTGCCGGCGTCGTTCACGAAGTCCTTGTTCAGATCTTCGAGGGTGGCAGCCAGAGCGTAGGTGCCGCCGTCTATGACCTTGTGTGCATATTCGGCTGCCTTGGCGTTCTCGCCCAAATCGAGGTAGTAGCGGGCATACAGCGCGTTGACAGCATCTATCGTAGGCTTCTGCGAGCGGACAGCACCCTTTACGCCTGCCAGATAGACCGCTGCGGAATCGAGGTCGGCGCCAATCTGCTTGTACACTGCTGCGACAGTTGCCCTCGCAGGACGGTCGTTAGGGGAGTATTTGACTACGAGAGGGACGCAGAGATCTGTCTCAGGAGCGCCCTTCACGGGAATCTTGCCGAACTGACGGGCCAGATTCAGGTAAGAACTTGCCCTGAAGAAGAAGGCCTCGCCTCTCACAACGGCTGCATCCTTTACAAGATCCTCGGGTACGACCTGCAGGTTCTCGATGCACACATTGAAATTCTTGATGGCGAAGTAGTTGTATGCCCAGAAGTCCTCCACATAATAATCGGCGGAGGTGAAGTTCTGGTCCGTTTTGTGTATGCCGCCGTAATTGTTGCCGAAGTCAATGGTGGCGTTGAATCCGTCGACCATAAATTCCTGAGGCAGCACGAAGTCTCCGTTCTGTATGGAACGATATGCAGACAGGATACCATTCTCGAGGGCGCTGAGGTTGGTCTTGGTCTGAACCAGAGGGGTACCTTCAACGACCGCGATGGCGTTGTTGGGACTCAGGTTAAGGTCGCACGATGCAACAAAAGCAATCGAAAGGCCCGTCGCAAATATTTTTAAAATGTTCTTTTTCATCTCTTTCCTGATTAGAAGTTGAGTTCAAGACCGACAAGGTATTGTTTGGTGGTACCGGGAATACCCATTGTGAGGTTCTCGTCGATTTCAGGGTCAACACCGCCGTAATTGGTGAAGGTGAGGAGGTTGCGGCCGGTGAAGGTGAGCCGCACGGAGTCGAACAGTTTCTGGGCCTCAAGCCATTTGTTGGGCAGCGACACTCCCACCTGCAGGCTCTTCAGACGCATAAACGATGCATCCTCGATGAGGTGTGTGTCGAACTGCATCGTGTAGCCTTGGGTCCAGTCGGGATACTTGGCGTTCGGGTTCTGAGGAGTCCAGTAGTCAGCCACGTCGCGGATGTTGTTCACGCCCTGGGCGACGAACACGTTGGGATTGAGGTAGAAGTATGCGTCGTTGTTGAGCAGTTTCTTGCCCAGCACGTAGGAGAAGTCTGCGCGGAAGGAGAGAATCTTCCAGCCGCCTTCAAGGCTGAAACCGCCGTTGATGGGGGCCTCGAGCTTGAACCCGGTGTTCTGCATAAGGGCGTCTTCATCATACTTCTTGGTGACCTTGTCAGGATTCATAGTGGTCACATCGGGATCTTCGCCGGGGAGATACCACATAGGGGCTCCGTCAGCGGGATCGACGCCTGCATAGATGGCAGAGTAGAAGGAGATGGGCTGGCCTTCGACATAACCTATATTGGAAGAGGTCATAATCCAGCGGTAACGTCCGAGATCTTCGTCCCAGGCGGCGTCGAAGAGCTTTCCTATGGTCTGCTTGTTGTAGTTGAATACGTTGCTCAGGCGCAGGTAGTAGTCCTTGTTCTTGAGAATGTCGATGCCGAGGGTGATGTCAACACCGGAGTTGGTGAGGTTTCCTATATTGGAAGTAAGCTCGCTGTATCCGGAGGTGTAGGGGAAGGGTACGCTGTAGAGCATACTCGTCGTGCTCCTGTGATACCACTCAAGTTCGAAGTCCAGGAAGTTGAAGATCCTGGTGTTGAATCCAACGGTGAGCAGGGCCTGCTTTTCCCAGGTCAGATCGGGGTTGCTGGGCTGTGCAAGCACCCAGGCGTTGGCGTCGCCGTTATAGGATTCGGTGGTGCCGATAAGTCCCAGGTGACGGTAGTCGCCGATGGCGGCGTTACCCTGGGTACCGTAGCTGACCTTTGCGCTCAGGTCGTTCAGCCAAGGGGTATTGCGGACGAATCTCTCGTTGCGGGCGTTCCACTTGAAACCGGCGGACCAGAAGGTGGCGTTGCGCACGTTGGGACCGAAGCGCGAAGATGCGTCGTTACGTACGGTCAGGTCAAGGTTGTATTTGCCTGCGTAGCTGTAGTCGGCGTGGCCGAAGAATGAGAGGAACTTGCTCTGCGACATTTCTTCTCCCAAGTCACGGCTGCTGGTGGTACCGTCGTTGAGACGGAGCAGACGGTCTTCTTTCTGGCCCGTAGTCTGTGCGTAGAAATAGTCATAGTAGTTGCTGATGCCTTCGTGGCCGGCCAGCACGGAAATCGCGTGCTCTTCAGCGATGTTGAAGCTGTATTCGATGGTGTTGGTGATGGTGTTGTTCGAAGTCAGCTGTGAACTCTTGAGCTTGGCACCGCTGTTGCTGTTGATGGTGTAGGAAGGATAGTTGATGCTGGTGTTGAGGTAGAAGCGGGAGTCGGAACCGATCTGTGAACGGATCTTGAGGTTCTTTATGGGCTCGATCTCAATGTATGCGCCTCCGTTCAGGCCGTAGCTGTCCCTCAGACGGGGACGGGCCTCCATCAGATGGTAGGGGTTGATGGTATTGTTGGTGAAGCGCGGGACCAAAAGATTGCCGTCCTTATCGTACGGAGTGTACATAGGGTTCAGCAGGAAGGACAGACCGCCGGAAGTGTAGTTGGCGTCGAAGGTGCTGGAGTCACCCCAGTTGGAGTTCTGCTGCCTCTGGTCGAGCGAGAGGTTGAGGTTGATGCCGATCTTGAGCCAATCCTTGGGGTGGGCCTGGACGTTGGAACGCACGGTGTAGCGGTTGTAGAAGTTGCCGATGGTGGTACCGGTCTGATGGAACTGGGACGCTGAAACCATATACGCAACTTTCTGTCCGCCGCCTTCGATGGTGACATCGTTCTGGTACTGCGGAGTGTCAAGCTGCTGCATAATCTTGTACCACTTTGTATTGTGTGTGTGCCCGGGCTCTATGTAGTTGGCTCGGATCTGGGCGGGGGTATAGATGCCGGTGCGGAGCATAAAGTCGCGCAGTTCGTCGCCGCTCATCATAGATTCCCAGAGCCTGGTGTTGGCAAGTGTGGAAATACCGTACTGTGAACGGATGGAGACCCTTGACTTGGTGCTGTAGCTGCCGGACTTGGTGGTCACGAAGACCACGCCGTTGGCGGCGCGTGAACCGTAGATGGAAGTCGCGGATGCGTCTTTCAAGACGGAAATCGAGAGAATGTCGTTAGGGTTCATAGCCATAATGGTACGGCTGCTCGAAGGAATACCGTCGATGACGTACAGAGGGGCGGAAGAGGAGCCGAGTGAACCCACGCCGTGGATTTTCATACTCACGGAGTTGTCGCCGGCCACACCGCCGGTCGTCATTACGCTAAGACCTGCGACCTGTCCCTGGAGGTTGTCGAGGGCGGAAGCCGCGGGGGCGTTCTTGACAATGTCGGAGCGGACTGTGGAGACGGATCCGACGAGGTTGCCGACCTTCTTTGCGGAACCGTAACCGATCACCACTGCATTCTCAAGGGATTCTGCGTCAGGGCGCAGGGCAACGTTGAGAGTGGTGCGTCCGCCTACTGCTACTTCCTCGGAAAGATATCCGATGGAGGAGAAGATGAGCGTTGCGTTTGACGGGGCGTAAAAACTGAATGCTCCGTTCGCATCCGTGGCAGAGCCGGTGCTGGTGCCCTTGACCTGGATGGCCGCGAAAGGTATGCCCTCACCGGTGGATGCATCTTTGACCGTACCGGAGATGTTGACGTTCTGAGCGGAGAGCGTCACTCCGAGTAACAGGAACAAAGCGCTGAAGAACAGTTTAGCTTTTTTCATAAGCGTTACGTTAAATTAAACAAAAATATACTAACTAATCTTAGTTTCAACCATTGGCACAAAGCCGAATTAGACCGCAAGTACGCAATTTTTTTTTACAATTCCAAATTTTAATGCACCCAAATTGTTGATTTCAAGTCATCAATGGCCGTTTTCCGGCTGACGGATTTTTTAGTTTTTAATTTTTTTTCTTTTTGTTCGAAAGTTTTCGAGGGCAAAAAGTTTAAATTTCAAACTTTTCCTGCTTGATTTCTTCAATATATTTATCGATTCTGCGCAGTTCTGCCGGAATCCGTATGTGCTGGGGGCAAGCTTTGGTACATTTGCCGCAGGAAATACAATGGTCGGCCTGACGCACCGACTCCACTGCCTTGTCATATTCAGCGAGATAGCGGCGGCGCGCTTTCCGGTAGTGCTCCTGCTCCGGCCCCTTTACGTAGGTGCCGTCTATGACCGAACTGTCGTAGAAGCGGAATACGCCAGGAATATTGATGCCGTAGGGGCAGGGCATACAGTACTGGCAGCCGGTGCAGCCCACCAGGGGGAACCGCGACTGCTCCTCGGCTATCTCTTCAAGCAGCTTGAATTCATCCTCGTTGAGGGGCTTGAAGCCGCAGAAGGTCTTCAGGTTGTCCTCCAGGTGCTCCTTGTAGGTCATACCGCTGAGTGCGGTCAGCACCTTGGGAAAGCTTCCCACGAAGCGGAAAGCCCACGAGGCCACGCTGCGGTCGGGCTCGATGGCCTTGAGACGTGCCGTCTGGCTCTTGGTCAGGCTCGCCAGACCGCCTCCCCGCAGGGGCTCCATAATGACCACGGGAATATCCCTTGCGGCAAGTTCGGCGTACATATAGTCAGCATTGGTGTTGCGTCCTCCGGCGTGCGTCCAGTCCAGATAGTTCATCTGTATCTGTACGAAGTCCCAGTGGTATTTCGGGTGCAGCTCCATCATCGAGTCGAAGCCTTCCTTGTGGCTGTGGATGGAGAATCCCAGGTTGCGGATGTGCCCGAGCTCGCGCTCCTTGAGCAGGAAATCCATTATCCCGGTGTCGCCGAAGCGGCGGTTGAAATCCTCCGCGCTGCCGATGGCGTGCAGCAGGTAATAGTCTATATGGTCCGTCTTGAATATCTCCAGCGAGCGGCGGTACATCTTGACGGAATTCTCGTAGGTCGAGTTGGCGAAGTTGGAGAGCTTGGTGGCGAGCAGCCAGCTCTCGCGGGGATGCCTGTTCAGCGCTTCGGCCGAGGCCCTTTCGGAGTCGCCGCGCAGGTACACGGGCGAAGTGTCGAAATAATTGACTCCGTGGGCAAGCGCCTCGTCCACGAGGGCGTTGACCTTCTCCTGGTCAATCACGTCGTTGCCGTCGCCGTCCTTTGTCATAGGCCAGCGCATACATCCGTATCCCAGCACACCCACGCCGGGGTAGTTCTGGAGCATAGGGCCCTTTTCATCCGTGCCGGCAGGGGCGCTGCCCGCGGCGGGAGCGCCTTCATTCGGCGCGCAGGCGGTCACTGCAGCCGCTGCTGCGAGGATGCCGCTCTTCTTGAGGAAATCTCTTCTGTCCATACTACACTCTGTTTATATGTTCTTCGAGCCCGTTGACGCGGATTGCGCTCAGCGGCCGCACGGGGCACAGATATTCGCATTTGCCGCAGCCGATACACTGCTCTTCGGCCACGACGGGCCGCCTCTTTCCGCCGGCCTCGACCATTTCGATGGCTCCGTTGGGGCAGTGGCGCGCGCAGGCGCCGCACTTCTCTATGTCACCTGCTGCAAGGCAGAGGTCGGGATAGACCACGGCCGTGCCTATGCGTATGAGGGTCTTGGCATCCCTGTCCACACGGTTGATGGCGCCGGCGGGACAGACTTCGCTGCAGGCGGTGCACTCCGGGCGGCAGAAGCCTTTGTGGAAACTCATCCTGGGCTGCATAAGGTGCTCCAGGTCGGTGGAGGGCAGCAGCACGCCGTTGGGGCAGGAGGAGATGCAGAGCTGGCAGGCGGTACAGCGGTCGTAGAAATTCTTTACTCCGCGCGCTCCGGGGGGTACGAGCAGCGTCTCGCGCTCGCAATCTGCCTTCGGCTCCACGGGGGCGAGGCCGCCATCTACTTTTTTATCCTGCGCGCGCGCGATAGCCCCGGATGCGGCTCCGGCGAGAAGCACTGCCGAAGTGCCGAGGAAGGCGCGGCGCCCTTCAGACGGCGTGCCGGCCGCTTTCGGCGCGTTCTTTTTCAGCACTCCGAAGCTCAGGGCGCCGACGCGGCAGGTCCCGATGCAGTCGAAGCAGTCCACG
>DGVM01000166.1 GCA_002395925.1 Bacteroidales bacterium UBA4284 | reverse complement strand
CCGTCTACCGGAGCAGGCTTTACATCCAGCAGATAGCAGAGCATGGGATAGAGGTCGATATTAATGAATGCGGCGTTCTCTCCCGGGGCATAAGGGCCGGGCTCATAACCAACTTTGAAGTCGGGACCAACCGCCCGGAAAGCGGTCTGCATATCCAATTCCTTGGGGGAGTAACCATGAGCACCCGGATGCTTCTTTGGTTTGTGCGCGAACTGCCATCCCAGGTCCGGAGCTACTATTACATCGCCCAGTCTGTCGGAGGTTCCGTAGTTGAATTTTGCGGGAACTTCGCCATGTTTCCAAACGCTCAGGTGGGGAATCTGCGAAACCGCCGCGACAATGGAATCGACGCAGCCTTCTTTTGCAAAAATACTGGTGGGAGTGGTGCCCACGATGTCTTCTACCCAGTCCGGATTCAGGGCCTCCGCCCAGCTGACGAAACGCTCGGGACTGATATCGGTCATGCCATGGTCGGAAACCAGGATGAAATTGAGCCTGTCTCCTGCAGGAGTGGCTTTCAGACGCAGGAAAAGCGAGTGCATCAGGCTGTCCATATAGTGCACCATCTCCGCCACCTCCGGAGAATGGGGACCGCATTCGTGCCCGGTATGGTCGGGCTCGTCAAAATAACCCATCAGCAGTCGCGGACGTTCGCTTTCCGGCAGCGACATCAGGCGGACAATTTCGTCGCAGCGTTCCTCGAAGGTCCAATGGGGCTGGTCGTCCCAGCGCCGCCAGTATGTGGGATACTCTCCTTCGTGAGGGATGTCGGATCCGACCCAATAAACATTTCCGGTCTTTACTCCCTGCCTCTGCGCCGTAATCCATATCGGTTCGCAGAGGTAGTACTTTGGCGAGTAACGTTTTGCGGTGTCGCCCATAGAATAGTGACCGCCCTGGTATGGGTCGCGGAAACTGTTGTTTACCAATCCGTTATGGTCCGGGACGCATCCTGTTGCCATGGTATAGTGGTTAGGGAAAGTAGATGCCGGGTACGATGGCTCCATTCTGGCTTTTACACCCACGGTCGCCAGCGAATCAAAGAAGGGCATATCGTACTTTTCCGGATAATCCCACCTGTTCCCGTCCAGCGAAATGATTACGGTCCAACTGTCATGGCCTTTGCGGCAGGATGCCAGAATGGCAGCTAAAGTGAAGAAAACCAGAAGTGTCCTTTTCATAAAAAGAAGTGTTTCCACAAAAATAAGATTTTTCTGCTTATCTTTGTTAATCCATGAAAGACCGTAGCGAACAAATAATCGACATCATTCACCGCGAGGTTAAACCGGCACTTGGTTGCACAGAACCTATTGCCGTCGCGCTGGCCGTAGCAAAGGCCGTAGAAATAATTACCGACAACTGCCCCTGTATATGTCCAGAAGGCTGGCGACTGAAAGCGGATTTCCGCATCGATGTAGCCGTCAGCGGGAATATTCTCAAGAACGGGATGGGAGTGGGCATCCCCGGCACCGGAATGGTGGGACTGCCCGTGGCGGCTGCGCTGGGCGCGGTCTGCGGCGAATCGGCAAGAGGTCTGGAAGTTCTTTCCGCATTGAATGACCGTAGCGTGCAGAGGGCAAAAGACTTGGTCGCAGGGAGCAAGGTGCATATCAGCGTGGCCGATACAGAGCATCTGCTCTATGTCAAGGCTACCGTTTCGGTAGATGGAAAGGCTGAAGCCAGTGCAGAAGTGGACCCGCATGCATACGCGGTGATAGAGGACGATCACGACCGCATCGTGGAGACCAGTTTCGCCGACAAGATACTCATGAGTTCCGAATCCGGTGCCGCGGCTACGGAGCGTACAGCAGAGGATGATGGCTTGACTATCAGGGAAATATATGATTTTGCCTCTACCGTGCCATTCGAAAAGATCTCCTTCATTCTCGAAGACAGGACCCTTAATCTCGCCCTTGCAAGAGAAGGCCTGAAAGGGGATTATGGCATGAAGGTCGGCAAGGCCATACGCGAGAACCAGGCGGAAGTCTTCGGAGACGATTTCATGAGTTTCGCCATGGGGATGACTGCCGCGGCGTCCGACGCCCGTATGGCCGGATGCACATTGCCGGCAATGTCGAACAGCGGCAGCGGCAATCAGGGAATCACCGTCAGCATGCCGGTCATCGCTTATGCCATGAAGTATGGGATAGATGATGAACGTCTGGCCAGGGCTCTGATTCTCAGCAACCTGGTTGCAATTCACATAAAGAGTTATCTTGGCAAACTCTCCGCATTGTGCGGCTGCGTCGTTGCATCCACGGGTTCCGCGTGCGGAATCGTCTGGCTTCAGGGAGGCAGTTACGAGCAGGTGTGCTATGCCATCAAGAATATGGCAGGGAATATAACCGGAATGGTCTGCGACGGCGCAAAGGTGGGATGTGCCATGAAGGTGGCATCCGGCGTGTCCTGTGCCGTCCAGTCGGCAGTGCTCGCCCTGCGCGGCACCTGCATCCCATCCACGGACGGCATTATCGACGACGATATCGAAAAGACCATCAGCAATCTGGGGGCCATAGGCTCCGCGGGAATGAAGACCGCAGACCGTATGATACTCGATATCATGCTTTGCAAATGAATGAACTAATCCGTATCTTCGCAGCCATGAGTGAGAAAAGATATTATCGCGTTGCAGGATTTGTATTTGGGATAGACAGCCCGGAGTGCAGTCTCTTTGATTCTCTGCAGAATCTCTCTCCGTTCCGGACGGAACGCACGGAATCGGAGCACTTATTCGATCTGGAGATCGTCGATGCAGTCAACAAAGAGGTGGGGTTTGTCTTCCGCACCGCAGATGGCCCCGGCTTCCCGGAAATCACCATATACGAGTCCGATGGCGGATGGCTGATCCGCGTAAAGCCTCTCCCGCATCTGCCGGAAGCCTCGGCAATGTGGATACGAGAAGATTTCTCCGCGGCAAGGCTATGTATCCTCCGCAAGGAAGAACGCAGTTTCGCCGTAAACAACGCCCTGATGCTTATGTTTGCTTTCTCGACAGCCTGCCGTGGTGCGCTTGAGATGCATTCTTCCGTGGTGATGAACGGTGGCAAGGGTTATCTCTTCCTCGGCCGGAGCGGCACGGGCAAGAGCACGCACAGCCGCCTTTGGATAGAGAATATTCCGGGTACGGTGCTGCTCAACGACGACAATCCCATCCTGCGCCTGATGCCTGACGGCACGGCCCGTGTGTTCGGATCGCCATGGAGCGGAAAAACGCCCTGCTACAAGGCGGAAGA
>DGVM01000212.1:453-2764 GCA_002395925.1 Bacteroidales bacterium UBA4284 | reverse complement strand
TTGACGGAGGTTCCTGCACCGCCCTGCATCATGTCGACGGGGAACTGGTCGTGGAGTTTTCCGTTAACGATTTCCTCGCAAGCCTTGCAAATGGCATCTGCGATCGTGGGATCAAGAGCACCGAGTTCGGCGTTCGCCGAGGCGGCCGCCCACTTGACATATGCCATCGCAATGATGTATTCCGGATAATCACTCATGTGAGTATTGGAAATCTTGTAGTTGTTGATGGCCCTCTGTGTCTGTACGCCATAGTAAGCATCGGCGGGCACTTCAAGTTCGCCAATCAGGTCTGACTCAAGTCTGAATTTTGTTTGTTCCATAATGTTATTCAAAGTATTTCAATGATTTATCCAATATTGTCTCAAGTTTATCTTCGCCTATTGTAAGCTCCAGAGGGAAACTCCAGGCAACTACTTTATACCCTTCGAAGGGATGGAAGACACCGGCACCTGTGCGGTTTGTGTAGGTGGCTATGGTCTTTCCTCCGGAAGAAGGGCGTATGCCTCCCGCCATCTCCACGCAATAGCTGTTCTCGTTGAGTTCGTTGCAGAAACTGAAATTCTGCCCGTCAAACTTCACTTTGCCGTTGACCGAGCCTCGCGATGTCGACCAGCGGTATCCGAGGCAGTTCTCGATGAAATAACGCGCATCTTCCTGATATGCCTCATCTCCGATTGGATATATCTCGTCCCAGGCATCTGTGGCTATGTAAGCGCCTGAGATGAGAATATTGCATCCTGCGGCGGCAGATGCCCTGAGGGCCTTGCGGAAAGCGGCAGGAAATACCTGAAATCTGGCCGGCTTGCGGGAGTTTCCGACCAAGGTGCTTATCTGCTTGCCGCAGATGACGTCCAGGGCGAAACATGGCCTTGCCTGAGCCTTGGAGAAGGCGCTGCTGCTGACGGACGAGAAATTGTACCCGAGTTCCATGAGGGCCTTTCCGTGAACGGCAGGGTAGTCGAAACTGTTGCCTGCTGGCTGGAATCCGGCCATGTCGATTTCGGTCGCGCCGAAACCGGGTGCGGTGTTGTTGATGTATGCCTTGCCCCTCCTGTATTCGTAACTCTCGCCGCCATAGGAAATGTCCTTGATGTAAGGGACGCCGCCGTCCATCCTGGAATCGAAGCCGGCATACTTGTCGGAATCGAACCATGCAGGGGCGCTGACCCTGTCGAAGTTGTTGACTATGAGAACTTCCCTGGCTTCAGCTGAAGAAATGCCGCAGCTCAGTATTTCCGAAGGGAAACTCCTGCCTCCGCGGTTGCAGGCCTCTACCTTGAAGGAATAGAGATGGCCCGCGCTGATGGGGACAAGGGTGCTGCAGCCTTTCACTATGCTGCCCCCGTCGAATGCCCCGTCGTCGATTCGAGTGTAAACTATATAACTGTCCGGAATCGCCGTAGGTTCTTTATCATCCTCGGTCGGTTCCCATTTCAACTCCGCCTTGCTGTCCGCCCCGAGCGTGACGGAAAAACTGTTGACGGGAAGGGGAGCGACGGTATAGTTCTGTCCGTAGTAGGTGCTCAGGAATTTCAGGATGCCTTTGTATACGGCCCTGCAGGCAGCGAAGCGAAAACTCGGATCAAGGCCGAATTTCATGTCTGCAAAGTTCTGGTGGGCAAGCAGTTCCAGAAGCATGCCCGGAACATCGGTGGTTCGTGATTCCGAGTAGGACCTGTTCCAGATCTGGCGCCTTGTCCAGAGGGAGTCGAAATCTGAACGCAGGTCGCCGGTGATTTGAGTCTGCACATAATCGGTCAGCAGACGGCAGGCGGACCTGTCATCGCCGTTCTTGAATTTGCGCACGCCGTCCGCCTTGAGGGTGTAGATGGCGAGCGTTCCGACTATGGAGTCGTCGGGAGTGACTCCGGCGTCGGTATGGAATGCGAGCGAGACATCGAAGGGGATTTCCTTGTCGTCCTTCATCATCTTCACCCATTCTCCGCGGGATGCATAGTCGCATGTGTAATCCGTGCTCCACTGGTGGATGCGGTCGTAGGGCATTCCTGCCCACTGTTCCCAGTACATCGCCCCTTCCAGGTATGCGGGCACGTCGGATATCTCCCATTTGGAGCTGTCGCTGCCTTTGCCCCGGGCGATCTTGCCAATGCCGCCGCCGACTTTGACGGCGTCGGCGGTAACGACGCTACCTCTGTCGAAACTGCGTCCGGCAGGAGTGCCGTTGTCCAGCATGATGTAGGAATCCGGGCCGAGGTCGAATTCCCCGAGATAAATCCAGGTGCCTCCGCCCATTTTCTGGTTCACTATGAACTCGCTGGTCCCTCCGCGGTGCGATACTGTATAATGGGCG
>DGVM01000212.1:0-393 GCA_002395925.1 Bacteroidales bacterium UBA4284 | reverse complement strand
GCGGCTGCTGTTTGGAAGGCTCTTGTATGATATGTAGATGCAGTGACGTCCGTTTTCCTCGAGCCCGGGATTCCAGCGCACGTTGGCGTTTCCTTTGCCGGAAACCGCGGAAATCTGCCTTGCACTGCCCATTGTGAAGGGATTGTCGTCCTTGACATAAACCTCTTTCTTGTCGGCGAAGCCCTCTCCTGCATCTTTCCAGGCGCCCTTTTCCTTATATGTGCCGTGGGTGCGTACGGGGAAGCCCGGGGAGCGGAAATGGGCGTTGTTGTCGCAGATGACTTCGATGCTGCCTGTATCCCTTTCGCGGGGTGTCAGCACGTAGGCTCCCGCCCTTTCCAGCATGGGGATAAGATAGGGGAGAACGTAACTCTGGGTGTAGAGGTCTTCGGT
>DGVM01000092.1 GCA_002395925.1 Bacteroidales bacterium UBA4284 | reverse complement strand
TCCTGGGCGACACCATCTGGTTCGCGGCATTCACGCGGCGGACCAACTCGGGACGGCCGAGCAAGATCAGCCGCGTGCTGTATGCCGAGCTGTGGAACCACGACGGCTTCCTGGTGGAGAGGAAACTCATTGAGATGCGCGAGGGGCGTGGACACGGATTCTTCGAACTGCCCGACACGCTGTATTCGGGCTACTTCGAACTTCGGGCCTACACCCGCTGGCAACTGAACTGGGGGCAGACGGAACATCAGCATAACAAATATACCGAACTGAAGTTCTACAGCAAGGCGATGGCCAAGGACTACTACCGCGACTACGAGAAACTCTATAGCCGCGTATTCCCCGTCTACGACAAACCCAAGGAGCAGGGGGAATACAATCGTGACATGACGCTACGCCCCCTGCGCCGCTACTTCAAGAATGACCCTGCACCGCCGAAATTGCTGCTCTCTCTCTTTCCCGAGGGTGGAGACGTGGTGGCTGGAATGCCCTGCCGCATTGCCTTCGAGGCGGCTATGGAGGATGGGGAATACATGGACGGGACGCTGTCTCTTCTGATGAACGATAAAATATTAAGCGTGAAGGATGAGAAGGGCGAAGAGGTGACAGAGGTCAGGGCGGAGAACCGCGGACGAGGATCGTTCACCTTCACGCCGGAGCGGGGGAAGTCGTACGAAGCTGTGTTTACCTCCTCGGACGGGAAGAAGGCGAAGCAGAAGATAAAGGACATCGGAAAGGAGGGTGTCAGCCTGCAAGTCCGCCTTGATGGTGACAGTGTTCGCTTCGATATCCGCTCGAACCTCGACAAACCGCTGGGCCTTAGCATCATGCACGAAGGAGTGACATCGCACTTCATGCAAATTAAAAATGAAAAATTCTTGAATGAATCAAGCGGCAAAGCCGAGCGAACAATTAAAAATGACGAGTTACCTGTCGGAGTCAACCAAGTGACGGTGTTTGACTCGATAGGTCGCATCTGGGCCGACCGCCTGTTCTTCGTCACCAAATCCGAACTGAGAAGGCCCAGCGTCGCCGTATCCGGGCAGAAAGACCAATATGAACCGTTCGAGGAAATAGACCTGAATGTCAAGGCTCTGTCCCCTGCACCGGAGGAGACCATTGCGCTGTCGGTGCGTGATGCCGTACACCTGGACAAGACCTTCGACACGGGGAACATCATGACCGAGATGCTGCTGGCCTCCGAGATTAAGGGCTTCGTGCCGCAGCCCGAATGGTTCTTTGGGAAGGACGACGAGGAACATCGCCGCGCCCTGGACCTGCTGATGATGACCCAGGGCTGGCGCCGCTTCCGCTGGCAGGAAATGGCCGTGGAAGGAGCGTGGAAGATGACGCATCCGGCCGAACAGAGCCAGATGGTGACAGGCACGGTGAACAAATATTACTTGAGAGACCAGGAAAAACTTGATGAAGAGGAAGAGGAAGACCCGCTGGAGCAATACAGAAACTTACTGTCAGACCACTACCGATTCATGGACAACCTCTGGAGTCAGGGCATATCTGTCACGCGAGGCGGAGGCGGAGGCCGAGGATGGGACAACACCAACTACAGCGTGCTCGCCAGGAACTATGCAGACTACTACAACAACGAAAGAATTGGGCGCATAAGGGATGCCGAACGAAGGTTTGAGGAGCGGGGCAACATACGGCGCGAAGTGGTAGTGCATGCCGAAATCGTCAACCTCAGCGACCTCAAGGATGCCGCCATTGGTGAGGTAACGACCCAAAACGGCAAGTTCGAGATAGAATTGCCACGCTTCTATGGCAAATGTGTCTTCTTTGTCACGGCCAAGGATACCACACTGTGGCATAAATGGAGACGCAACCTCTGGCTGAAGAAGTTTCGCCAGCACAACTGGGTGCAGATGGAAACGAGTGAATACGAACGCATCCACGAAGATGCAGAGTTCTATGTCCGGCTTAACTTTCCCCATCCCAGATGGGTGAAGCCTTACAGTTACTATCAAGTCCACTATGCCGCACTGCGCGACGAACCCGGGATAGCAAAACTGCTCACCGACGGCACACAACTGATGAACGAAGTCACCATTCGCGCACGCCACAATGGCCTCCGCGCTATCGACCTGTCAAAGCCCGTGTACGTCATAGATGCCTACGATGCAGTCAACGCCAGCATGGACGCCGGACTAACGACAGATCCGTATGCTCCCTATCCACGTGAAATTATACAAAACTATATTGGGGACATGGGCATGTACCGGGAATACGACTACTCCATATATTACGACTCGGTCAATGTAGACATAGTGAGACCTCATTTGAGGATGAATAATGTGGACCGAAGCAGGTTCCCGATAGGAGGTGAGGCCGAAATTATAAATACATTTATATCTGCCGGCGAAACAAGCAAATATAAAAGTCTGGAATATCTCGACAAAATATACATCTACAGCGACTACTCGCCTCGCCGTGAGGGAGACAAACGCTTCATGCAGGACGACCAGCCCAGCGTGGAGATATCCCTGCACCTCCTGCCCAATTGGGAGCGCCGCGTCACCTACCGCGACCGCCGCTACATCCT
>DGVM01000156.1 GCA_002395925.1 Bacteroidales bacterium UBA4284 | reverse complement strand
AGGGAGATGGGCTTCTTGAGAATGTCGATGACGGCAACTACCGAAAGGACTACGCCGATAATGTAAATGATGCTCATATTCTTTATATTTTTCAGTTTTCCAAAAATACGGCATTTTTTGGAAAATACCTATATCTGAAAAAACAATTCTATGATTCAAATACCGAAGATCGGGCTCGGGACCTGGCTTGTCCCGGACAATGAGGCCGCTGCCACTGTGCATACGTTATACCCTGCAGCTCGGCGCCGTCAGTCTCCCGAAATCCACGGATCCGGAGCATATCAAAGCTAATCCAATACCGCGCTCATCGCCTCTACCACTTTCCGCTTCTGGTTCATGTTGGGATGCACGTATAGGTTGAGGGTGGTGCTGATGTTGGAATGCCCCAGCAGGGCGCTGACTGTTTTGTAGTCGCAGTTGCTGTCGATGCATCTCGTGGCGAAGCTGTGCCTCAGCGCGTGGAAACGCACGTCGGGAAGCCCGGCTCTGCGCAACAATCTCTTGTAGAACGTCCTGTAGACCCTCGGCTCTATGGGGGTCGCCTTCCCGGAAAGGACAAATGCCTCATCGCCTGCGGACTCTTTATAAGGAATCAGGTGCCGAATCAGTTCGGCTGGCATCGGGATGTCCCGTGTCGATCCGGGAGACTTCGGGGCGTCCATCACCAGTTCGGTATGTTTTGCGCCCGAATCGTCATAGATGTAGATGCGCTGGATGGTGTGGCGGATTCGGATGATGTTTTCTACGGTGTCCACATCTCTCCAGCGCAAGGCGCAGATCTCGCCTATCCTAAGTCCGGAGAACAGGCATATCTGCAGCCCGATGCTCTCGCTCGAAGGATGCTCTTTCAGGTACTTGGAAAGAATGCGCTGCTGCTCGATGGTGAAAGTCGGGACCGTGTCGTTTTTCTGTTTTGTCGGGAGATGGATTTGCATCGGCCTGTACTCCATGTACCCGTTACGCCCGGCATAAACCAAGACCATTTTCAGCACGATCAGGATGTCGTGGACCGACTTCCTGGACAGCCCGCCGGCGATCTTTTCGTTCGCCAACAGCTGGACATCTTCTTCGGTAACGCTCGTCTTGCCGCCCAGGGCGGGCAGGATATGGCTTTCCAACAAGTAACTGTATGAGGCGAGAGTCGATTTCTTTACATACAGACTCTTCTCCGCTTTCCACAGAGCGGCGATATGGGCGAGAGATTCTTGCTGCGGCATAATAAAAAAAGGTTAAAATCCCTTTTTGACGCAAAACCGCGCAAGAAGTTTAATCTCTACCGGAACTTGAAACACAGATAATGGACAGTATCATATTAGCAAAAATAGTTATATATTTGCGCATTATGAAAAAGATGATCGCTATTTTCGCTGCCGCCCTTCTGCTCATTCCGGCAGCAGGGGCGCAGACCCCGAAAGTGTTGGGCAGCAAAGGCACCGTGGTGAAGGAGTGGAACAACCCTGCCGGCTCGAAGAAGCAGGCACTGGAGAATGTCTTCACTTACGATGAGCAGGGCCGGCTCGTAGACGAAATCCACTACAAGGACAACAAACTTGTCGACCGTTCCATCTACAAGTACGACGAAAGCGGCAGGATCGTCCGCGAAGATATCTTCGACGGCAACAACAAGTTCGAGTCGTTCAAGACCTACGAATACGACGAGAACGGCCAGTGCAAGATGCAGTATCACTACGATGCCAAGGGCAAGCTCAAATATATCAGGATTTTCCAGTATCAGCTCAAGGACTAGCCCAGGGCTTCCCTGAGGCTCTGCGCCCGGACTTCTCGCCGCTGGACGACCTCCGGCCGTTCGATCCCAAGGAGAAACTCATTTAGTACTCTTCGTACCTGAAATATTCGAATGCCGCCGACCCATCTATGCAAAGCGGCCCGGTAGTTATTCCCGTAAATCCTCCCACCACCTCGGTGCTCAGAAGAGGGGCATCCAGCGTGGCAAGTTTCTGCCAGCCATCGGTGCGGAATATCTCGAAAACGTAGTGGTCGTCGTATCCACGGATGCGCAGGCGTGCCTTCTCGCAATCCAACGTCATGGCCGCCGCCTCGTGCTCCAGGTTTCGTATCCGATAGCGCACTGTGGCACTCATGCTGCCGCCATTCCTGCGGAGATAAATCCCTGCGTGGCCGCAGAAGATCTGGTAGAGGCAGAGGCCGGCCTCTCCGTCTTCCAGCAACTCGGGCTCCGTGCCTCCTTCCGATATCAGCAGATAATACCAGCCGTCTTTCTTGTAGATGTGCGGACCTTCCGGATATCGCCCTCCAGTACCTCGCCACAGGGGCCCGCCGTGTTGGTGGCCGTGACCATGAAATTCCCGCCGTTCCCTACGTTGGTGGTTATAATGTAGAAGGTGCCGTCGTTGTAACGGAGGGTGGGTGCATAGATACCCAGCCAGGAGTTCATGGCACTATTCTTGTCTTTCTGGCGTTTCATGAATTGTTTTGCCAAAACCTAAGCATTATGTCGCGCTTTATTTTTTTAATTTTTCCTTTGTTGATCACCTTCTGGGGATGCAGCAAAGACAGTATCAGCCCGGATACTCCCGAAAATAACGACACGGATGCTCCCGAAACTGTAATCGACGGGAACTCCTCCACGAACGATTCATCCGACCTTATTTCGTCGACTACCTTCGGAAGGACGATTACCATAACCTGGTCGGCAGCCGGTGCAACCAAGTCCGGCGACGACAATAACATCGTCACAATTGACGGCGGCAAGGTTACCGTCAACAACGACGGTTCCGAAGTCATCAAGTATGTGCTCACTGGCACTTCTTCCAACGGATTCTTTAAAGTCTACGGAGCCAAGAAACAGGCATTCGTGCTGAAGGATCTGGATCTCACCAATCCGAATGGCGCAGCCATCAATAACCAGAACAAAAAACGCACTTTCGTGGTGCTGGAGGGCAGCAATAAGCTGGCTGACGGCGCCACCTACGTTGCCACCGGCACCGAAGACCAAAAGGGCGCATTCTTCAGTGAAGCGCAGCTGATTTTCAGCGGAGACGGCACCCTGAACGTGATCGCCACGGGCAAGAACGGCATAGCCTCCGACGACTACATCCGCTTCCTTGGCAAGCAGACGGTCAATGTCAGTTCTTCCGCTGGCCACGGCATCAGGGGAAAAGACTATATCCTCGTGGATGACGGCACCATCAACGTATCCGTTTCCGCCGATATGAAAAAGGGCTTCAGTTCCGACTCTCTGGTGCGTGTAACCGGCGGTGTATCAGTAATTAATGTGACGGGGGGCACTGCCTTCGATGATGAAGATCAGGACTATTCTTCTTCTGCGGGAATCAAGGCTGACAAGGCCTTTGAAATGACCGGTGGAAGCATCACCATCACCAATTCCGGAAAGGGCGGAAAAGGCATACGCGTCGGCAGCAGCAGCGTTATGGAGACCCTCGGCACCAGTTATGTGAGCGGCGGCTCCATCGACATCACCACCACTGGCGCCACCTATCCTTACACCTTGAACGGCTCTTCCGACACCAAATCCCCCAAGGGCATAAAGATAGGATGGGCGGTCAAGAAAAATGAGCACACGTTCTCCGATTTCTCAGGAGATTTCATCGTGACCGGAGGCACGATCGCCGTCCGCAGCACCAACGCAGAGGCAATCGAGGTCAAAAAGACGCTGGAAATCCAGGGTGGGGAAGTCTACGCCTGGAGCCAGACCGAGGATGCCATCAACTCCGCCAGCACCTTCACCATCAGCGGCGGATACGTGTGCGGCATCTCCCTTGGCAATGATGCCCTCGATGCCAATGGAAACTTTTATGTCAAAGGGGGAGTGGTGTTTGCTTCCGGGGCAAGCAATCCTGAAGTCGCGATAGATGCCAATACCGAGGGAGGATTCAAACTCTATGTTACCGGAGGCACCATCTTCGCACTGGGTGGCCTGGAATCCGGCGCCAGCCTTTCCCAAAGCTGCTATCAGACCTCTTCCTGGAGCACGAACAAGTACTACTCCGTTACTGTAGGGGAGGATACTTATGTGTTCAAGACCCCTTCCAAAGGAGGATCCAAGCTTGTGGTTTCCGGCGCATCCAAACCTGAAGTCAAATCCAATGTTACGGTCAGCGGTGGCACTACCATTTTCGACGGTTGTGGCGTGCTGGACGGCACTGTCAGCGGTGGCACTGCCGTTTCGCTCAGTGCCTATACCTCCAGCGGCGGCGGACCTGGCGGACGCTGGTAACTGAAAGTTATTTTTGTTATTAACAAAA
The DNA here is from genome assembly GCA_002395925.1 of Bacteroidales bacterium UBA4284. Next base: position 149 of record DGVM01000156.1, on the reverse strand, counting down.
TAATTCCTATCTTTGCGCGCTTTTGTTCGAAGCGGCGAACAGCGATTTTACCGCATCGGCAACAAGCCTTCCGGATATTCCGGTTGTTCCTGATTATTAACTAAATAAAAACAAAAACATGGCAGCAGAGTATTTACAGCCGGCGAAAA
>DGVM01000145.1 GCA_002395925.1 Bacteroidales bacterium UBA4284 | reverse complement strand
TGCGAGGTGGAATTCTTCGTGCACGGAGCGCTTTGCGTGTGTTACAGCGGCGACTGCCGGCTGTCCGAGTACCTGGACGGCCGCAGTGCCGACCGCGGCGACTGTATCCAGGCCTGCCGTTCTCTCTACGACCTCGTGGACGAAAGCGGAAAGGTGCTGGTGCGGGACAAGGCGCTGCTGTCGATGCGCGATTTCAAGCTTCTGGACCGTCTGGAGGAGTTGGCGGAGGCCGGCGTGAGCTCGTTCAAAATCGAGGGACGCCTGAAAAATGCGTCCTATGTGAAAAATGTGGTGCGGGAGTACAGCCTTGCGCTGGACGCTCTCGTGCAAAATTATCCGGAGCGCTACCGCAGGGCCTCTTTCGGCACCGTGCGCGGCGGCTTCACGCCCGATTCCGACAAGACTTTCAATCGCGGCTACACGCAGTGGTGGCTGGACGGGAAGCGGGACAAGTGGTCCTCGATGGACGCCCCGAAAGCGATGGGCGAGCTGGTCGGCGAGGTGCAGGGCGTACGCCCGCTGCCCGGCGGCGCCGTCCAGGTGCAGCTGCGTCCTTCCGTGCGCGGCCTTGCGCTCTCCAACGGAGACGGGTTCGCTTTCGTCAGCGGCAGCGCCATACGCGGCTTCAGGGCCGACCGTTGCGAGGGCCTTTCCATTATATGTAAAAAGGTAGAAGGCTTGCGCCCCGGCGTGCGGCTTTACCGCAATATCAACGCCGCATTCGAGCGGGAGCTGGAGGCAAGGTCGCCGAAGAGGGAAGTGGATGTGGCGGTGGATGTGGAAATCAGCGGCTCTTTCGTCATCAAGCTCATCGCCGCCACGGAGGACGGCCGCCGGGTCGAGAGCTGTTTCAATGCCGACGTGGAGAAAGCGCAGAATCTCGAGCGCAGCGAGGCTATGCTGCGCGAGCAGCTTTCCAAACGCAGCGGCGTGTACCATTTTGTTGTCCGTTCCGTCAACTACGGCTCTTCGATGCCGCTTCTGAGCGCGTCCACTATCAATTCTATGCGCCGTCTTCTTGCGCAGGACATCGATTCCTGCCGTCCTGAGCCCTGGAGGGTGGAGCGCAGCGTACCTGCCGCAGTTTCAGAGCGGCCGGCTCTGCCCCGCGAAGAGCTTATGCGCACGCGCTACTGCGTGAAATTCGAACTGGGAATGTGTCAGCGGTATCAGGGTGCGGCTCCTTCGGGGCGCCTGTACTTGGTCAACAACGGCCGCAGACTGCCGCTCGGCTTTGACTGCCGCTCGTGCGAGATGACTGTGGGAAGGGAGGATTAGAGTCCGAGGTTGCGGGCCACGCTGTTTATCAGCTTCTCCATTATGATCGGCTTGGTGATATAGTCCTTGGCGCCCATTTCGTAGGCGCGGACTATGTCCTTGTTGGAGTTGAGGGCTGAAAGTATGATGACGGGGATGTCTTTCGTGTTCCAGTCAGCCTTGAGTCTGCTGAGTACTTCGAAGCCGTCGATTCCGGGCATAAGAATGTCGAGAAGAATCAGGTCCGGCTTTTCCGCGGCCACTTCTTCGAGGGCTTTGACGCCGCTGTCGGCGGTGCGGATGCGGAAATTGTAGCGCTGCAGGATTTTTTTTACAAGCAGCAGGTTGAGCGCGACATCGTCGACGGCCAGAATACTGATTTTGGAGTAGTCTGTCATTTCTTCATCTTTGCCTGGAGGTCTGCGGAAGCCATCCATATTTTAGGAGTGACGCCCGTGACACGCTTGAAAATTGTATTGAATGAAGAAGCGCTGAGGAATCCGCATTTCTCGGCTATTTCCGTCTGCTTTGCGTCCCTGTTGCTGAGGATGTATTGCTCAGCGTAGTCAATGCGCAGGGTATTGATGAGCTCCGGGAACGAGAGATTGTACGCGTTGTTTATCATCTTGGAGACATAACTCGTGTTGGAGTTGAGCCTGTCGGCGACATCCACCAGAGAAAGTCTCGGATGGAGAAATATTTTTTCGTCCAGCAGCAGGCGCTGGAATCGCTTGAACAGGTCGTCCTCCTCCCAGGATTCCGCTACCGAGGAGAATATTTGTTGCGCCATTTCGGGCTCTTCGATGGTCTCTGTAGCCCGCAACTGGTCGAGATGCAGATTCTCTCCTATTCTCATCTGTATCCTTATCAGAGCCTCTTCTTCGGCGTCGTCGAGCAGTTCGGTGAGCATCTTTTCAACCACGCTCTGCTTGCTGGCCTCGTCATAGTTGTAGCGCCAGGCGTTCTGCATTTCTGTAAGACTGATTGTCCTCTTCGCTCCGAAGAGTGCAATATAGCAGAATAAGTACAACAGGACGCCAAGCAACAGGGCTATCGTGATGTTCAGGGCCGTATGCAATACCGTGTAGTCCAGCAGGGAAGAGACCTGGATAATGATAATTACCAAGATGGTGATTGTCACGTCGCTCTGCAGTTCGGTGACGCGTATTTTGCCGCCTCTCAGCAGGAATCTGAACAAATTCTTTATCGAGAACCTCTCCTTCCTCCCCAGAATCACGAAGTAAATCAGCAACCAGATCACCTGGATGAAGATGGTTGCCATATAAAGCATATGGGTGGTCACGTAGAAGACGTACTCGGGCCTGCCGCGGTACTTTTCGGCTGCGGAGAATCCGTTTGCGCGGGTATCTACGAGAAGATTGAGGATACTTTCTTTTCCGGACAGGTAGAACAGGAGTATTGCTGCCGTGCCAAGTATCACGGGTACCACTATCCACAATAGCTCAAGCGGATGTTGCTCACGTCCGATATTGCGGATTCGCCTGAAATACATAATCGTCAGGGGGATGACGCAGGGCGTGATAATCTGTTCGGCTATCAGCGCTGCCAGTTTCAGGTCCTTTTCTGCCCCGGGGGTGTTGAGCACGCCGTTGGCGAGGAACATCAGGGATGTCGCCGTCAGCAATATAATTAAAGGTAAAAACGCCCGTGTCCTGGAGGCCATCATTAAGTGGATGACAATCCAGAACGCGCAGACGAACAGCGGAAACGATATGAGCAGGATGTTAATCAAAAGTCATCGTTATTTTCGTAGATTGTCGTCTCCCAGTCGCCCACGGCAGGCGCGAAAGTGATTTCCCGGTAGATTGAGCTGAGGTCGAGGCCGATGTGGAATGTGTATTGCTTGCCGTACACGAACACATTGTCAGGCAAGAGTCCGTAGAGCATAAACTTGCGCACCTGGTTTTTCAACGGCTCATAGTAGAAATTGTTGTGCTTGAAACCATCCACGTCGAATACTACCTCCACGCATTGCTTGCCCACTTCGATATCGTCCGGTATGGAGTAGTAGCGGTGGCTGTCGGCGAGGCGGTCCACAAGCGCGTCGTAGCCCACGAACTTTTCATTCTCAGATCCGACTCCCACGGGAGCGTCCCCCTCGAACACCACTACCTTTCTATAATAACCTTGTTTGTGCCAGTTGCCGGCTCCCGAGATTATGTCGTTGACGAAAACTCCGGCCGAAGCTACGTTTGTAGCGGTAAGCTTGCGCAGGTGGATAAGGCCCTGGAGATTCTTGTCAGGAGTAATGTCACAGATTTTGTATCCTATGTCATTGGTAATATGCTGAAAAACCAGAGGGACCATATTCAGCTGATTGATAGCCCTTTCGACCGTCTTTGACACCAGCGGGCCGGCCTCGGTTTCCTTAACGGAATACGGAATGGCATAATTTTCGAATCCGCTGCCGTAATCGACGTTATTGACATAGGGATAGTAGGCGCTCAGGCTTACCTTATTTATACCGTTCCACATAAAGCCGTCGAATGCGGTACTGTATCCCACGCCGTCGTTGGCTACCTTCATATTGTCAAGGACCAGCTGACCTTTCTCGAAATCGATACCTATGAGGCCGAAGGGGATGTCTTCATCCATCGTCGCGAGTTTCTCGTCCGCATCCACGGCTGCCGAGCGGGTCATCACTCCGGTGCGGCCTTTCTGGATGATTTCTCCGTCCCTGGTCACGAGGATATCGAAATCCATCTTATGCTTTTTCGATGCGGGCGCCATATCCGGGAGGTCGTCCATCTTGTTGCAAGAAGGAGCGAGCGCGAAGGCGGCTATAGTAATAAAAATAGGTATAAGCTTGCTGTTCATAACCTGTTGATAACCCATTTTTGATGATTTATGAATTCTTTTGCAAATATAACACACTTTTTTATAAATCAAAAATTTTTTTCAAAAATTATTTCTAAAAATTATCGAATAATTTTGGAATTGTAAATTTTTTGTTTTATCTTTGTATGTTTTTTCGTGGCTCCACGGGGGCTTTACGTAGTAAATGTTAGTTAAAGTGCATTATCATCAGACTTTCACGTTGATTTTCAAGTTCCTTGTGGTGCTTGTGGCGATTTTCGTATTCTCGCTGGCAAGCCGTGCGCAGGGAAGCACTTATGACTTCCGCATTTACTTCCCCGTTGACGATTCCCGCTTCAATCCAGAGTATCTGGAGAACACAAGGACCCTCGCCCGCATCGACAGTATCGTAGCCGTCCACGGCACCGAGCTTATCGATTCCGTGAAAGTCGTGGCCTATTCCTCTCCCGAGGGAAACCAAAAGCATAACCTTGCTCTTGCCGCTGCCCGCGCGAATTCAATGCGCAGGTATCTCGAATCCGCATATCCCGATCTCCTCGGCCGCATTTCGACCGACTTCGGCGTTTCTCCCTGGCCGGAGAAGAGGACCCGCTCCGAGCTGGTGCGTCTGCGCTTTGCCGCTTTCCGTCTCAGCTTCCCTTACGCCATCCATATCCCGGTGCCTGACCTTGATTTCGAGATTGACGAGTCCTTCTATGTTCTCGACCTTCCCGAGGAAGAGGCGGCAGTCTCTTATGACGCTGTCCAGGCAGTCAATATACCCGCGTACGTGTACGAGCGCGAGAAAGTGATGATTGCCGCCGTCAAGACCAACGTGCTTTACGACCTGGTTACCGCCTACAATGTGGAAATCGAAGTCCCCATCGCCGACAGGTTCTCCGTGTTGGTTGAGGATGTCTTCCCTTGGTGGGAGACCAGTTTTAAATACTGCCTCCAGATGTGGGAGATGGGAGCCGAGGCCCGTTATTGGTTCCGCTCCTGGGATCCCAAGGGCACCGACAAGCTTCTCGGTTTCTTCGCCGGAATCTACGGTATGTCATCGAAGTATGACCTGCAGTGGATCAGCGACGTGGACTATCAGGGCGAGTACTGGTCGGCTGGCGTGACCGGCGGCTGGACCACGGCTCTTGGCCGCGAGAAGTGGGCCAACCTCGAGCTCAGCCTCGGCCTTGGCTACCTGCAGACCGACTATCGCAGCTATCTGCCTACGGACGCTTATGACAAGCTCATCCGCAATCCGTACATCACCGGCCGTGCTTCTTACTTCGGACCTACCAAGCTGAAAGTCAGCATCGTGGTCCCTATTCGCGTGAACCGCAAAAAGGAGGTCCGCTATGAGTAAGAGGTTCCTTCTGGCCGCCGCCATCATCTGCACCGCCCTCTGCGGCTGCGTCCGCCGTCCCCTGGAGGATATGATGGAAAAGATTGCCATCCGCGTGGACGTGGACGTGAAGGCCGTATCCAACGTGACCTGCGACGTGTACAACCCCAAGGTGCCCATCCCCAGCGTCAATACCGATATGATGCGCGTTATGGTGTACGATCCCAAGAGCAAGAACCTGCTGACCCAGAGCTTCATATCCAATAAGACCATCGAGAACGGCGACCAGGTGCTCAGCGGTATGCTCAATATAAGCTACGGCAACTACGACTTCCTTGTTTATAACTTCGATACGCCCACCACCCAGGTATCGAACGAGAACAATGAAGAAAGCATTATCGGCTACACCACCGAGATTCCCGCCACGATGCGCACCCGCTTCCTCGGCACGAAGGCCGATGAATATGACAACGTGCATATCAACTACGAGCCCGACCACCTGATGGTGGCCCGCGAGCACAACCTCAGGGTCTCTCCCCGTGACACTTTGGTCGTGATTCGCACCACCGCCAATACCGTCGTAGATACTTATTATATTCAAATCCACGTGGAAGGTATGCAGTATGCATCCAGCGCAACCGCCATCATCAACGGCCTCAGCCCCTCGAACCACTTCGCTCTCAACGAGCGCACCGAGGACCCGACCGCGGCCGTGTGCTTCGATATGATCAAGAGCACCGACGAGAACCTGGCCGGCGACAACAAGGACGTGCTTTGCGCGGTGTTCAACACCTTCGGCAAGATTCCCGAAGCGACCTCCAACCTGCACGTGACCTTCAACGTCGTGGATACGGGCGGCAACCTTCAGCAGAAAGAAATCAACCTCGACAGGATATTCAAGACCGAGGATGCAATACTTCACCACTGGCTCCTTATCGACGAGACTTGGACCATACAAAAGCCCGACCACCAGAGCGGTGAGTCCGGCGGCGGCTTCAAGCCTGTGGTGGATGATTGGGAAGAAGAACACGGAGATATTATTTTGTAGGAATGAAGAAGAGACTGTGCATAGCTGTTGTGACACTCCTTGTGGCCCTCTGGGGTTGCACAAAGGTAGATGTCGCTCCCGTGCCCGCAAAGAGAGTAGCCTTTGCGGTGGGTAGCTATGTGCCCCAGACTAAAGCCGCTGCCAGCCTGAACAGCGAAGGCATCACGGCTTTCTCTTCCAAGGCTTATCTTTACGCTGAGGGCGTATCCGGAGCCCAGAATTTCTTCCCTGCCGCAGGTGAGACGGTTTCCTACAACGCTTCCGTTCCCGAGTGGGCCCCTTCGCACGACTACTACTGGCCGAAGGGCGCGGAGAGTTACGTGAACTTCGTGTCCTGGTACGACAAGAACGGCACCCCGACCGCCGCAAGCGAGACTTCCCTTGTTTGGACTATCGACGGCAGCACCCGCAGCCTTGCCGAAGACGATAACATTATGTTTGCCGACGAGGCCTGGCGCTACAACGACAATGCGACTGAATACATCGCGACGAGCGGCGTAAGCGAAGGTGTGCCGACTTTGTTCCACCACGCACTCGCACGCGTGGCTTTCGCAGCCAAGGCGACTCCTCT
>DGVM01000098.1:1908-3440 GCA_002395925.1 Bacteroidales bacterium UBA4284 | reverse complement strand
TCTGTCCACAGCCCCGCATGGTCCAGGGTTACCACCACGTCGCCAGCTTCGCCGGTGAATCCGGTGAGCCACTGCACGCTTTTCCAGCGCTCTGCGGGATACTCGCTCCCGTGCGGGTCGGAGCCTGTCAGTATCACGGCGTCCCATCCGCGGCTGCGCATCATGGAGCGCAACTGCCCGATTCTGTCTGCGAAGATGTTTTCCATAATTGAATGATGATTATTCCGGACGGAATTTCGCTTCGAGGGCACTCACGATGCGCACAAGGTCCTTCACAGGGCCTTCGAGTTCGAAACCGGTGGCGGTGCGGGTGAAGGTAACGCGGTCTTCGAGCATGCGGGTGACGCGCATGACAGGAGACTGGAGGCGGAATTTGAGATTCTCTCCGCTCTCATCTTCAAGCACATAGCCTCGGTCGTGCATCAGATCGACCACGCCAAGGCGGATTTCATCGTAGGCCCCGGGCACGAAGGCGTTGCGCCTGCCGAATCCGAGGTGCGGATAGATGGCAGCAAAGACTGCGATTATGCCCGCAATCTTCCATAACGAGGCGGCGCCGTCCTTGAAAATGTCGTCGAGAGTGGAGCCTACCACCCCGAAAAGCGAAAGCAGTACAATGAATATGCAGAGGATTATAGCCAGATAGGCAAAGTATTTGATAGCACGTACGATGTATTTCATACTGCGAATTTACTGAAAAATCATTACTTTTGCACAAAATAGATTCATCGGCCGGAAGGCGGCCGGTTCAAGTGGACAAAAAGAAGAAACAATATGGAAAAAGAAGATCCTTTGATGAGAATCGAGCGCGAAGAGCGCGAACGTAAGGAAAAAGGCACGGCCCTCAAGCCGGTCATGTGGGTGCTGGCGGCTATTGCGATTGCCCTCGGCGCCGTCCTGGTGTATGTATGGTCCAGCAAGAACAGCCTGGTGAAGGACCTGGAGATCGACAAGCAGCAGCTCACGGAGCAGATAATCAGCCTGCAGGGCGACTACGAATCCCTTTCCACTGAATATGATTCCGTGAATGCACAGCTCGATTCCTCCAAGGAGGAGGTGGCGCAGCTCGTGGAGCGAATCAAGAAGACAGAGGCAACCAACCGCGCAAAGATGCGCCAGTACGAGAAGGAACTCGGCACCCTGCGAAGCATTATGCGCAGCTACGTCAAGCAGATAGATTCCCTCAACACACTTAACAAGAAACTCACCGTGCAGGCTGCAAACGCCCGCCGCGAAGCCGCCGAGGCGAACACCCGCAACGCAGCCCTGACCGAGCAGGTCAACGACCTGACCAACAAGGTTGCCGTCGGTTCCGTAATCAAGGCCCGCAGCATTTCCCTGGTGGCCTATGGCGCTTCCGGCAAGGTCATGGACCGCAGCAGCCGCGTCACCCAGATGGTGGTCAACCTCACCCTGGCGGAGAACGAACTCGCTCCGACCGGCCCCGTCCGCATCTATGTGCGCGTAAAGGATCCTGACGGAAATCTCCTGATGGACGGCACGGGAGCAAGTTTCACCCTCGACGGAGAGGC
>DGVM01000098.1:0-1801 GCA_002395925.1 Bacteroidales bacterium UBA4284 | reverse complement strand
TCAGCATCTATGTCAACAATACAGGCGAGTTTGCCAAGGGTATTTACACCGCGGAGGTGTTCACCGCCCAGGGCCGTCTCGGCAAGGCTGAGACCATGCTGAGGTAATGATCTATCTCCACGTCCCCTTCTGCAGGAGTTTCTGCACTTACTGCGATTTCTATTCGGAGATTGCGTGCAAGGGGAAGGAAGAGGCGGCGATGGCCCGTTGGGCCGACGAGGTCTGCGCCGAGATTGCAGCCCGCCGCGAGGAGATAGTTTCCACCCTCGATCTCGACACTCTTTACATAGGAGGAGGTACGCCCAGCGTGCTTCCTCTTTCTGTTCTGCGAAGGATACTGGACAATCTGGAGGCCATCCGCGACGGGCAAAGGGCCGGGCCGTGTCCCGTAAAGGGCCCCCGGTCCCGGCATTGCCCGTCCGAAATGCCAGCGCATTCCAACTACACCGAATTCACCATCGAAGTCAATCCCGAGGACATCATAGAGCGGGGACCCGGATATGTGCAGGGGCTGCAGGATCTGGGCGTGACGCGCATCAGCATGGGGGTGCAGTCGCTGGACGACGGGATACTGCGCTGGATGAACCGCCGGCACTCGGCCGATGGTGCCAGGAAGGCTTTCCGTATCCTTCGGGATTCCTTCGTACTCCCCTGCGCCGTCAGTATTGATCTGATTACCGGAGTGCCGGGAATGACGGTTGAGATTCTGGAGAAGACGCTGGAAGAGGTCATATCCTGGAGGCCGGAACACATCTCCGCTTATCAGCTGAGCATAGAGGAAGGCAGCGCCCTCGCGAAGATGATCGAGGAAGGGCGGGTGACGGAACTCGGCGAGGAAGAATGCCGTGCGCAGTACGAACTTGTCTGCCGCCGGCTCGCCGAAGCAGGATACAGGCACTACGAAATCTCGAACTGGGCCCTCCCCGGGCACGAAGCCGTCCACAACTCAGCCTACTGGACACGGCATCCGTACGCAGGCCTCGGCCCCGGCGCACACTCGTTGATCTTCTACGACGCTGATCTCCATCCGCGACGGGCAAAGGGCCGGTTCCGTGCCACTGAAAAGGCGGCCCGGATACCGGCATTGCCCGTCCGCAAGCTCCCGCTACAGCGTCGCAGCTGGAACAGCCAGCAGCTGTCGGGCTGGACCTCCGAGGGCGAAAATCTCAGCCCGGAAGAAATTCACGAAGAGGAAGTCATGCTCCTCGCACGCACAGCCCTCGGCCCCATCCCCGAAAAGGACTGGTTCATCGCGGATGACATCATCCCGGATCTTTTATAGAATGTGCTGCGCGGCAGCGTCGAGGGCTTCGTAGAATTCTGGACCGAAGCGACGGATGAGGGGCCCGCGGAGGAACTGGTAGACGCGGATGCCTTCCCGCTTGCCGCGCTCGAAGGCACAGCGGCAGATATCCCAGCGATGGAGATTCAGCGCCATTCCCCCTCCCCTAAATATCTTGATGCGTATGGGATAGAGTGCGCAGGAAATCGGTTTGGAAAGCCCGGCTTTCTCGATGGCGCAGAGGCAGTTGTCTCCTTCGAAACAACAGTAGGCGCATTCCTCGGTGCCGGGCACCAGAGGTGTAACGAGATCGCCGTCACGGTCGACGGCGAAAAAGCCGGACGCTTCGGCCGCGGCACGCCCCTTTTCCGGGACAAGATGCCTGAAAGAAGGATAATCTCTCTCCAGGGCAGGCACTTCCTCTTCCTCGAGAGGAGCTCCGCTGTCCCCCACGATGCAGCAGGCCCCCTTGCATACGGGATAATCGCAGGCAAAATACTCGCAGATGACATCCTCGCT
>DGVM01000187.1 GCA_002395925.1 Bacteroidales bacterium UBA4284 | reverse complement strand
CCACTCTGGTACTTGCCCGTTGTTTAACTGCGATGAGCCGATGGAGGGAATCGAACCCACGACCTTGAGATTACAAATCACACGCTCTGGCCATCTGAGCTACATCGGCAGTATTTCAATGCCCTTTCTAAGGGATTGCAAAGGTAGCAATTATTTTGTAATCTCCAAAATCTTTTGAAGAATTTTTTCTATTCCTTCGCGGTCGATCGAATATATGCTCCGCTGCTGCGACTGCGATGCATGGGCAACGAACTCATCTGCGATTCCGAGAGGATGTATGTTTATGCCGAGTCCGCGGGATGCTGCAAATTCGCTCACGGCCCCGAAGAGTCCTCCTGCCATGCATCCGTCCTCCACTGTAACTATCTGTGAGTATCTTGCGGTGATGCTTTCGAGCATGTCTTCGTCGAGAGGCTTTACGAAGGGGAAGTGATACACTCCTACCTTGCCGGGGAAGGCCTGCGCCGCTTCGAGCGCACGGTTGACTACCGGGCCTGTGCCTATTACTGCTGCCTCGCTGCCTTCCAGGAGAACTTCGGCCTTGCCGGCTTCAAGCTTGCGGGGGGCAGCGTCCCGCCACTCCGTGCCCTCGCCTTCTCCGCGCGGGTACCTTATAATAAAGGGACCCTTGTCGTAACCCAGGGCGGTGAACATGAGATTCTTGAGCTCCAGTTCGTTGCGCGGTGCGGCAATGGTTACGTCGGGTATTATCCTGAGAGCGGCCATGTCGAAGGCACCCTGGTGGGTGGCGCCGTCTTCGCCGACGAGGCCTGCGCGGTCCAGGCAAAGTATGACAGGCAGTTTCTGAAGTGCCGCGTCGTGTATAATCTGGTCGTATGCGCGCTGGGCGAATGACGAATAGATGTTGCAGAAGGGCCGGAGACCGCCTGCCGCAAGTCCTGCGGAGAAGGTGACGGCGTGCTCTTCTTCGATGCCCACGTCGTAGAACCTGTCGGGATATTCGGCGGCGAACGCAGTCATGCCGCAGCCTGTCGCCATAGCGGGCGTTATGCCGACGACGCGGCTGTCAGCTGCGGCAAGCTGGCAGAGAGTTGCGCCGAAGACGTCCTGGTAGCGGTCGGCCTTGCGCTGACCGGCAATACGCTTGCCGCTTGAAGCGTCGAAGCGGCCGGGGGCGTGCCATACTACAGGGTCCTGCTCGGCGGGAGCGTAACCCTTGCCTTTTACGGTGTAGCAATGAAGCACCCGCGGTCCGCCCAGGCTGCGAAGCTTCTGCAGGGTCGTGACGACGGTCCTGATGTCGTTGCCGTCGATGGGCCCGAAGTACCTGAGGCCCAGGGCCTCGAACAGGTCGCCCTTGGTGGGCCGTACGAAATGCGATTTGATGCTCCTCGTCCACCGCTGGATGACCGACCTCAGGCGGCTGTCGCCCAGCTTGTCCCATACCTGTTCCTTGAAGCGGTTGTAGCGTACGCTCGAAGTAACCTTGAGCAGGTGATTGTGTACGGCGCCGATATTGCCGTCGATGGACTGGTTGTTGTCGTTGATTATGATGAGGAGGTCGGCGTTGCCGGAACCTGCGTTGTTGAGCCCCTCGAAGGCGAGCCCTCCGGTAAGGGCGCCGTCGCCTATCAGAGCGACCACCTTGTGCCCCAGACCCTGCAGGCGCGAGGCCTCCGCAAGACCGAGCGCGGCCGATACCGAAGTGGATGAATGGCCGGCGCCGAATGCATCGAATTCGCTCTCGCTCATGCTTGGGAAGCCGCTCAGACCTCCTTTCGTGCGGTTGGTACAGAAGCGGTCGCGGCGGCCGGTAAGTATCTTGTGAGCGTACGCCTGATGGCCTACGTCGAAGACTATCTTGTCGGCGGGGGAATCGAATACGTAATGGTAGCCTACGATCAGTTCCACCGCACCCAGGCTGGAAGCCAGGTGGCCGGGGTTGGTCGCGCAGTTTTCGACTATGAAACTGCGGATCTCCGAGCACAGACGTTCCAGTTCATCGAGGCTCAGGGCCTTGATGTCGGCAGGGGAATCGATTTTTGACAGCAGTTCGTACATGAGGGTGCAAAAATACAAAAAATTGCTTATCTTTGAGACTGTAAACCTACTTAACTATTAACTTTTAATCGTAAACATTATGCCATCATTAAACAAAGTTATGCTTATCGGTAACGTTGGCAGAGATCCGGAAGTACGTTACCTCGATCAAGGCTCGGCCCAGGCAGGGCAGAGCACCAAAGTCGCAACCTTTACGCTTGCCACCACCGACCGCTACCGCGACCGCGCTGGCGAGCTCCGCGAAAATACGGAATGGCACAATCTCGTGCTTTGGCGCCAGCTGGCCGACCTGGCGGAGAAATACATCCGCCGCGGCAGCCAGATTTACGTCGAAGGCCATATCCGCACCCGTTCTTATAACGACCAGCAGGGACAGAAGAAATACATGACCGAAATCGTCGCCGACAACGTTCAGCTGCTCGGCCGCCGCGATGGCGAAGGCGTCCAGCCTGCACCCGGCCAGGGTTATGCTCCCTCATATCAGGCGCCCGCGGCTCCTGCTTATCAGGCTCCCCAGCAGCCGGGCGGCCCTGCCGCAGGCGGCTATCAGCGCCGCAGCGAGGCGCCCCAGCCTGCAGCTCCCGCAGCGCCCGATTTCGGAGCTGCCGGTGCACCTGAGGACGACCTGCCGTTCTAAGGACTGTCGGTACTTGCATTTTAGCGCTGCAATCATTAAATTGCAGCGTTTTTTTCATTTAACCGATGAAGCAGACTATTGCAGAGCGTCTTCAGGCGCAGCGTGAACACCAGCCGAATCCTATACTGTACGCCATCCTGAGGCTTGTCGTGAGTATTATCGGAGCTCCTCTCAAAATCAAATTCATATATAAGGCCCGCCCCTCAGAAGACAAGGGCCCCATTGTGCTGGTGGCCAACCATGCCTCGCGCATCGACTATGTTTATACGGCTCCGGCCGTATGGCCCAAGAGGCTCAACTACGTGGTCGGCTACAACGAGTTCTTCGTTTCCCCCACCAACCTGATGCTCAAGGTCGCGCAGGTCATACCCAAACGGAATTTCACCCCCGACCTTCACGCAGTGCAGTCCATCATGCGCATTATAAGCGAGGGCGGCAACATCTGCTTCATGCCCGAGGGCATGAATTCCATCACCGGTATGGCGCAGCCCGTTATGTGGGGTACGGGCAAGCTGCTCAAGAAGCTTGGCGTCAATGTTTATTACACCAAGATCAAGGGTGGCTATCTGAGCAACACCAAGCATTGCCAGAAGCAGCGTCCCGGCCGCACAGAGGTGGTTGTGGACAAGATGTTCAGTGCCGATGAGCTGGAGCGGCTCACGGACGTCCAGATAGAGGACAGGATGAACCGCCTGCTGGCTCACGACGACTATATGTGGAATGCGGAGCAGCACATACGCTTCGACTCCAAGGGCAAACCGGCCGAGAGCCTCGAAACGCTTCTGTACATGTGCCCCAAATGCGGCGCCATGCACAAGATGGTGAGCGGCGATACCACGCTGACCTGCACGGCATGCGGCAACAAGGTGGAGATAGACGAATGCGGAATGATCAAGGCCGTCGGTCAGGATTCCGTGTGCCCGCCGCTCGTCACCGACTGGACCCTAATGGAGCGGGAGCGGGCCGCACGCGACGTGCGCGAGCCCGGCTTCAGCTACAGCGGCCATGTAAAAGTGGGCCTGCTCCCTGACTATAAATATCTTACAGGAGGAAAGACTTCAGAAATCTGCGGCGACGGCATCCTTACTCTTACGGCCGCCGGCCTTCATTTCGACGGCACCGTCCGGGGAGAGCGCCGCGTTTGGGACATCCCCATCGCAAGCTTGCCAAGCTTTGGCATGTGCACCGACATAAGCCGTTTCTACACCTTCCTGCACGGAGAATTCTGGGAGTTCTATCCCGAGGCCGGAGACGCGCTCCGCTGGGATCATCTTACAGAGGAGATGCATCGCGCCCAGGGCGGCAAGTGGCAGAATAATGAGTATCGGCACACGGTGTGATGCCGATACTCATTTCGTCTTTCCTTCGTCGAGACGCAGTTCCGGACGCAATCTTGAGGCGGTGCGCAGCATGCCGGCGATAACTACCGCCAGCGAGCCGAGCGCTATGAATATGTATTCGGCATGTACGGCGGCATCAACACCCTGGCGTGCGTCGAAGATGCGTCCCACGAAGATGGGGACCAGCAGCATGCCCATGTTTTGAATCCAGTAGATAAGCGAATAGGCTGTGCCGAGGTTGCGTTCCGGCACTATCTTGGGTACGCTGGGCCACATTGCTGAGGGTACGAGCGAGTAGCCCACACCCAGCATCGATATTCCGAAATAACCCCAGAAAGGAACTCCCTGCGGGGCGAACGCCAGCACCAAGTGGGCCGCCAGCACCAGCATGGAACCGAATCCCATCCATATAGTGGCCTTGCCAACCTTGTCCACCAGTGCTCCGAACAGCGGAGTGAAGACCACTGTGAAGAACGGAATCATGGTAATCATCCACTTGGCGCTGTCGATGTCCATGCCGAAGCGGGGAATGACGATGGAGGTTCCGAATTTCTTGAAGCTGATGATGCAGCAGTAGAAGAACACGCAGAGCAGCGATATGAGGATGAAGCGGGGATTGGTGAGCAGGCGCCCAAGGTCGGAGAACTTGAATTTGTCTTCTTCCTTGACCGCACCGCGTCCGCTGGCGATACCGTTGGCCTTGTCGAAGCGGGAATCCATGGCTACGAATATGCCCCAGAGGAGTACGCCTGCGAGAATCAGTATGAGTCCGAAAGTGGCGGGACGCGCGGTCTCGGACAGCGTATATATTTCTCCGGGTGCCTTTTGGGCGACGAGTACGGGTGAAAGTATGAATGCAGCCGCGGTGCCCAGGCGCGCTACGGCCACCTGAGCCCCCATGGCAAAAGCTACGTTGCCTCCCTTGAACCATTTGGCGATGGAACGTGTGACGGCTACTCCGGCGATCTCGCTGCCGAGTCCGAAGAGCATGCATCCTACGTACGCCAGCATGAGGGAACTGTGAGGCTGCAGGCCGCTGCGGAGCGCAAACACCACGATGCCTGCTCCCAGGGCCATCAGTCCTACGAATACGCTGCCTATTATGCGTACGCCGAATACGTCGAGGAGGATTCCGCATACGATGAGCCCGCCGCACACGCACAGGAAGCTGTAGCCGCCGGCATAGAAGCCGTAGTCGGCGCTATTCCAGCCGAGTTCCAGGCTCTCGGGATGCTGGAAAATCTGACTGAGGGTGGAGAATGCGTCGTCGAAAAAGTATGACGCGAACATCGGCACCATCAGGCAGATGAGTGCCAGCCATTTAAGTTTTCCGGAGCCTTGCTTCATAGACTTAGGAACCTGCGTTTTCTTCTTTCTGGATGTTGGGGAGCTCGAGGCCGAATCCCTTCTTGCGGTCCTCTATCTTGAGCCAGAAGCCGAGTATCATGGCAATTACGCCAAGAGAGGCGAATACCAGCATGGGCACGGTGTAATCGTACTTGAGGGGGTCGGTTACGCCGGGGTTGGAGGCGCTGAGCACGGAGCCGATGATCATAGGGAAGGCGTACAGGCCGATGTTCTGAATCCAGAATATGAGTGCGTAGGCGGAACCCAGCAATTTGTTGTCAATGAGCTTGGGTACGGAGGGCCAGAGGGCTGCGGGAACCAGAGAGAAGGAGATTCCGAGAAGGATGATTGCAAGGTAAGTGATTACTACCGACTTGGTTGCGGGAACCACGAGGGCGAAGGCGAGGTGGCATGCAATCATGAGTATCGCACCGAGGATGAGCATCGTTGCGCCCTTGCCCTTGCGGTCCAGGAAGTTGCCCAGGAACGGGGTAACCGCGGCTGCGCCCAGAGGGAATACGAAGAACACGAGGCTGGCTTGCTGTGCCGTGTAGCCCAGATTGCACTGCAGCATGTTGATGGCGTACTTCTGGAACGGGAAGATGGCGCTGTAGTACAGTACGCAGAGCAGTGCCACTATCCAGAACATCTTGAGCGAGAGAATCTTGCCGATGTCGCTGACCTTGAACGGGTCGTCCTTCTCTTCTTCTACGCCCTCCTTGTCGAGACGGGCGTCCATGAATCCGTAGGTTATGAAGAGGATGAGTCCGATGCACAGGAGCAGAGCTCCGACGGCTACGGGACGGCTTACGCTGACGGGGGCGATGTTGGCGATGAGGGGAGAGCCGAGCATGACGATTGCGACGCCGATTCTGGCGATTGCCATCTCTACGCCCATCGCAAGGGCCATCTCCTTGCCCTGGAACCACTTGACGATGCCTCGTGATACCGTGATGCCGGCCATTTCGCAGCCGCATCCGAATATCATGAAGCCTATCGCCGCCAGTTTGGCGGAACCGGGCATGCCGGCGTAGAACGGAGTTACGTTCCACCAGGCGTCGGGGAGGTTGAGGTTATTGGTGAACCAGGCCTCGGCCCCGCTGCCGATGAAGCCCTCCGATACTGCGAAGTATTTGACGGCAGCACCGACAACCATGACCGCTCCGGACAGGATGGCCGTAAAGCGGACACCCATCTTGTCCAGGATGATGCCTGCGAATATCAGGAAGAATACGAATACGTTGAGGAATGTTTCGCTGCCGGCATAGTGACCGTACGCAACAGGGTCCCAGCCCCTCTGGGTCTGCAGAAGCTCCTGCAGAGGGGACAGTATGTCCATGAAAATGTATGCGAAAAGGTTGGCCGCGGCAAGCAGCACGAGCGCGGTCCATCTTGCGGCCGCTGAATCTCTGAGCGACTTTTTAAGTGTTTCTGCCATAATCTGGTCTGTATGAATTGAATCGCTAAGGTAGCAATTATTATTATTTCGTTACTTCTGCCTGCAGTAAATCTGTACCGGGCAGCCGGTGAGATTGAAGTTCGCCCGAAGCTGGTTCTCGAGGAAGCGCTTGTAAGGGTCTTTGATGTACTGCGGCAGGTTGCAGAAGAACGCAAAGGCCGGGAAGGCTGTAGGTAGCTGGGTTATGTACTTGACTTTTACGTACTTGCCCTTCCATGCGGGAGGCGGTGTCTCTTCGATGATGGGCAGCATGATCTCGTTGAGGCGTGCGGTGGGAATCTTCTGCGAATAGTTGGAATAGACTTCGGCGGCGGCCTGCAGAACGTCCTGGATGCGCTGCATCTTGAGTACCGATGTGAATATTATGGGTACGTCGTCGAACGGGGCGATGCGGGAACGCAGGGCCTCGGTGTATTCCTTCAGGGTGTTGGAGTCCTTGATGAAGAGGTCCCATTTGTTGACCACCAGCACGCAGCCCTTGCGGTTGCGCTGGATGAGCGAGAAGATGTTCATGTCCTGTGCCTCCATTCCGGTGGTGGCGTCTATCATCATGATGCACACGTCGGAATGTTCGATGGCCTTGATTGAGCGCATCACGGAATAGAACTCGAGGTCTTCGTGGACCTTTGCCTTGCGGCGTATGCCGGCGGTGTCAACCAGCATGAATTCGTAGCCGTACTTGTTGTAGTGCGTTTCGATACTGTCGCGGGTGGTGCCGGCGACGGGCGTGACTATGTTGCGCTCGACCCCCAGGAGGGCGTTGGTGAGCGATGACTTGCCCACGTTGGGCTTGCCTACGATGGTTATGCGAGGCAGGCCTGCGTACGGGTCTTCCTGCTGCGTGTCTTCCGGCAGGACGGCCACCACGGCGTCAAGAAGCTCGCCTGTCCCGGAGCCGTTTGCGGCGGAAATGCTGTAGATTTCGCCAAGACCGAGGCCGTAGAAATCGTAGGCGTCGTACATTTTGGCGCCGGAATCGACCTTGTTGACGCACAGCACCACCGGCTTGCGGGAGCGGCGCAGCACGTCGGCAATCTCTGAGTCATAATCGGTTATGCCTGTAGCTGCCTCCACCATGAAGAGCACCACGTCGGCCTCTTCGATGGCAATCTGGACCTGCTCGCGTATGGCGGCCTCGAATACGTCGTCGGACCCGTAGGTGTAGCCGCCGGTATCCACGACGGAGAACTCCCGGCCGCACCACTCGCAGCGGCCGTAATGGCGGTCGCGGGTGACGCCGGACGTGTCGTCCACAATTGCCTTGCGGAATCCGACCAGGCGGTTGAACAGGGTGCTTTTGCCGACGTTAGGACGGCCTACTATCGCTACGAGACTCATATAATTTACATTCTTTGCAGGCCTCGGATTCTCCGGGGCTCGTGCAGGTTAATCCTTGCAGTTCGGCATCGATGTCTTTGTAGCAGCGTATGCCTCGCTTGCGCATTTCTTCGTTGGAACCGACGTCAAACTGCGGGAATTCCTTCTTGCGGAATATGATATTGAAGCACAGTCCCAGGACTCCAAGTCCGAGGATAAGCACCGCAGCAAGTATCGTCGTCGTCATAATCAATAAACAAAATCAGTGCTGATAGGCTCGTAGTTGTAAACCTTGTCGATGATGCGTGCGAACACCGGAGCCATGGAGATTATCCTTATCTTGGGATGATTCTGCAGTTCGTGGTGGGGGATGGTATCGGTGATGAGAACCTCTGTGAGGCTGGAGGCCTCGATGCGGGCGACGGCCTCGCCGGAGAGGATTCCGTGGGAGGCGCAGGCGCGCACGCTGCAGGCTCCCTTGCTCATGAGCACGTCGGCTGCCTTGCAAAGCGTGCCGGCGGTATCTATCATGTCGTCTATTATGATGATGTTCTTCCCTTCCACGTCGCCGATGGCCTTGATTTCCGATACCACATTGGCCCTTTCGCGTGTCTTGTGGCAGATTATGACTCCGCACTCACGACCCTCGCGGCTGAGGTTCTTGGCGTAGGAATTGGCCCTCTTGGCGCCGCCCATGTCGGGTGCGGCGACTGCGAGGTCGGGCAGTCCGAGCGCCTCGATGGCGGGTATGAACACCTTGCTGGCATATACGTGATCGACGGGGATGTCGAAAAATCCCTGGATCTGGTCGGCGTGCAGGTCGCAGGTCATCACACGGTCGGCGCCTGCGGCGGTGAGGAGGTTGGCGACGAGCTTGGCTCCGATGGAGACGCGGGGGCGGTCCTTGCGGTCCTGGCGGGCCCAGCCGAAGTAGGGGATGA
>DGVM01000030.1:416-3345 GCA_002395925.1 Bacteroidales bacterium UBA4284 | reverse complement strand
ATAGATTTTGACGACGCGCTTCTGGAAGAGCTGAATGCGCTCCTGGCCCGGCATCCTATGGGCCCGGTCATTATTGACAACGGCCGCTACTACCGCTTTGACATTGAAAAAGGCAGCTACCGGGAGTACATCCGACAGGATTTGTACCGGCCCGACAGCTGCCTCTTCGTGGTGGGAAGCCTACTTTAAGCGGCAGGAGACGATGATTTCCTTGCCCTGGTAGGTGCCTTTCCACCGCAGGCTCTTTTCTATTGAGCTTCCCTGGCTGTAGTCCAGTTTTATGAGCCCCGCACTCAGGCCCTTGCTTGAGTCGTAGTCCACTTTGAGATACACGTTGGCAATATCCGCGAAGCGGTTGTTGACCCAGCCTATCCTGAATTCCAGGTGGGCGCCTCCGGGGTAATCGGCTTTCACGAGATATCCGTTGGAGGTCAGGGTGACGGTGATTTCGTCATTGCTCCAGTCGTAGTAGTCTTGGAGGTATCCGTTTTCGACCGCAATCGATACGAAAGTGGGCCAGGGCACTATCTCGGCAAGAATATTTCCCTTGATGATGTCAGGCTTCGTGTCCTGCTCCAGCCTTTCGTGAAGCAGGTAGCAGCAAACATTCTCCGCCAGGGCTGTCTTGCCGTCCACCGCAAAGGGCTTGTTTTTCTCGACGAGCCCGATTATGTTCCATTTGGAGTCGCATACCCAAGTCTTGACCTTGTCTTCTTTCTGGGTGAAAGCAAGTGAGAGTCCGGGGTTGCCGCTCATTTTATCTTTCATAGATTGATTGAGAACCACCTGCTGCATCCCAAGTCCGAAATTATAGATTTCGGCGTTGGTGAATGTGTTTGTAGCGTGCTCGACTTTTGCTCTGTACTCAAGTCCGAAACTGTTACGCGCCTTTGATGACTCCACTCTGTCGTCAAACTTGTTCTGGATGACCTCCCAGATGAATTTGTTCCAGTTGTCGGCTGGCTTGAAGAACTCCAACTTATTGTCCTTTAGTACCTTGTCGAAGGCGGCGCGGAGCGAGGCGGAAGATGTCCATCCCCCGTTGTCCCGCTGATACTCGAGAATCTTCACGATTTGCTTGTCGGAAGATTTTTTTGACAGCCATTCGATGAAAAGGCCCATACCGTAGCCTGTGCTTTGGAAGTCATCTCCGGCGCAGAAGAATGCTTTGATCAGGCTTTCCGAAAAGGTCGGGCAGTTTTCACTGATTCTCTTGTTTCCCGTGAATTTCTCAAGCCAGGTCGCGACGGCTTCTGACAGCATCGACCATTCATTGCCTTGCACGATGTTGATGACGGTCGCACACCGGGGATCATACACCGCCTCGTGGATCCAATGGAAGGTCTCGTGGGCTATTGTCTGTTGAAGCTGGCCGTAGAGGTCGGAATCGTAGGGCTTCCCCTTTGATACAAGTTTATAGAACTGGTTGATGTCAATTTCCACGGTTCCGTTGGTCTTGACATATTGATCTGAGCAGTGCTGACCCCAGTTGCCGCCGCTGACTGGCGTGATGACATATTTCACTGATTCCGGGGAGGGCTCGATTCCGAGCTGCCCGAAGATTCTTGCGGCCGTGCCGATTTCAGTGCGGATAATTTCAAGGATGTCTTCGCGGTATTTATCGTATTTCGCCTGCTCTTTCAGCGGTACGCACCAGTCCACGGTGTAGTACAGGATATTGCCTGCTTTGGTGGCGGGCGCGGCTGAGAGTGAGGCGTCCACAAGGCCCACGGTGAAGAAAGGCTGCTCGCCTTCGGCCTGGCTTACGTCGGGAATTTCGGCGCTGACGAAGCCGTCATCTCTCACGGAACTAAGCAGCGCTGCGTGGAGGCCTTTTTTGCCGGTGTAGCGCTCCCTCTTCGGGGATTGGGCGAGCACGGCCACCCGCTTAATGTCTCCGCTGTAGTTTATTTTGATGGTGAACGGCTTCTGCGTGCCTTCGGAGGGGAAAACAATCTGGTAGAATTCTGACAGTTCGCGGCCGTCCGCTTCATCCACCTTGCCCTTCGGCACGGGAGTGATGGCGACCTTGCTCTCCTTGCCGAAGGCTCCGGCAGGGAACTCGATGGAAATGTCGTTGAGGCTGATCGTGCCTCCGGATGAGGGTACGGTCTGCCAGTCGGCACTCTTGACGCCGATGGCAGGCTTTATGATTTCTTCTTCTTTTTTGCAGGCGCTCAGCACTAGCAGGCAGGCGCCAAGGAGAACCGTGATTTTGGTTATGAGTTTCATAGCGGGCTGATTTACGTCGTAAAGCTAGGCTATTTTTCGTAAACCGGCCCTGCGTTTCGTACAATTGTACGATTGGAAGCCTTAATTGAGCAAGCCGTCCGGCAAATTCATCACCAGGCGCCTGGTCTCAGGGTCTGCGTGGACCAGAAAATCTTCGTGCAGCGGCACGAGGGAGTCCCCCACGCAGAGGCAGGGGTTGCCGGGAATGTCCTCGATGCCGGTGATGGTGCCGACGGGGGTGTCTCCATCGTAGAGCGTCCAGCCGGTGAAGTCCTCTTCGGCTTCGTCATCTTCTTCGGCGTCCAGACAGATTTCCTTGCCGACAATCTCCTCCGCATCCTGCAGGGAGTCCACATCGGTCAGGTGGACGATGGCCTTCGACGAGCCTTTAGGGGATATTTTTTCGATAAAAAAGGGAACCGGCAGTCCGTCGAAAACGACGTACACCGGTTCCTTTGGGTCGATACCCTCGACATCGATTCCGGACAGTCCGATAAGGACATCGCCTTCGATGCCGTTGGATTTCAAAATTTTGGCTACGGGAAGCATCCTTATGCCTCTGCGGGAGTCTCCTCTGCAGGGGTCTCGGCAGCTTCTTCAGCGGGAGCCTCGGCAGCAGCCTTCTCGGCGGCTTCCTTGGCGGCGAGCTCGGCGGCCTTCTTGGCGATAGCCTCGGCGCGGGCCTCGTTGACCTTGG
>DGVM01000030.1:0-364 GCA_002395925.1 Bacteroidales bacterium UBA4284 | reverse complement strand
GCCTTGGCGGCCTTGCGGGCCTCGATGGCGGCGTTCTTCAGGCCGGTCTTCTTGGCCTCGATCTTCTCATCCCTCTGAGCCTTCCAGTCGTTCCACTTCTTGTCTGCAGCTTCCTGGGTCAGAGCGCCCTTGGCGACACCGCCGTCGAGGTGGTGGCGAAGGAGGACACCTTCATAGGAGAGAATGCGGCGGGCAGTGAGAGTGGGCTCTGCACCGACCTTAACCCAAGCGAGGGCGCGCTCGAAATTGAGAGCGATGGTTGCAGGGTTGGTGTTGGGGTTGTAGGAGCCGATCTGCTCGATGTAACGACCGTCACGCGGGGAGCGTGCGTCTGCCACTACAATGTGGAAGAATGCGAAATTCT
>DGVM01000125.1 GCA_002395925.1 Bacteroidales bacterium UBA4284 | reverse complement strand
TGGGGAACCTCCAAACTAAAATACCCCCTTGCGCGGCAGCCGAACTTTATGGTACAATATTACTGCTTCTGCGGAATGCCTGCGGCAAGAGCATTCCAACTTTAGGCAGACGTTTATTCTACTGGGGCCGCAAGTTTACTTCAATCCTTCATCGTAAACAACCCAGGAGAAAAAACATGGAAAACAATTCGTTTGACCTTCCCGCTTTTGGTCGCGGCTGGGTCTCCGCACAAACAAACCGCTCGACGGACATCCGGCTGGAATCTGGCGAGCTTGTCCACGCAAACAGGCGTATCGACCTTCGCTTCGGTCAGTATGTCACGGCCGTCCTTAAAAATCACCTTAAAGGGGGCTCATTCGACGGCGAGATTTTCGATGCGCAGGTTTTGCCAGACATCGAGCGCCCAGATAAGAGGCCGGTCGTCCTCGTCGACGAGAGCAACGTGGCCGGTCTTGGCGAGCCCGTCAATCCGGCAAACTGGCGCTACGGTACGACCAAATGCGTCGCTCTTGGAGTCGGCATCGAAGCCATGAACCGCAGGGCCTTCTACGTCGCCGATCCATGCGGACGAAAACGCGCATACAACCTTCACAAGCCTTCTGCTCGTGCGATTGCCGCGATCCAGGCAAGGTCGGGTTGGAGCCGTCGCACGTTCGACCTCGGCCGGACCAAGGACAATGCCGACATAGGTGCGTTCGCGATGCTTTTGCAGGACCCCTCCACCTCGCTTGTCACCGGGCTCGATTCCTATGCTTCAATCCGCCGACTGTTTCCCACGATAGATTCGCCGGATGTCAAGCGCCGCATCCACCGAGCAATCATCAATGGGAATCGCATCGAAGTGCCATCACTCGGAATCAGCGAGGTCATTCCGCTTCCGCTCTTCAACCGCGCAGGGAGGTGACAGTAATGGACTTTCAAATGGCCTTGAGCCGTGCTGCCTCTGGCATGCACGGGAAGATTCTCGTCGTACGTGAGGCAGAATCCAACACCATCAAGCGAGTGATGGTCCAATGCCCGCCCTCTGGTCTGGAGTTGATTTCAAAAAACTACAGGGCATTGAGGAGAGCTCTGGACTTTGACCTTACGGAACATCTCTGCACCGTTGCGAAGGCATGTTCAATGATTTGCTCGGAGTTATGCATCAGTTCAGAATTCGGTGCATTGTCTCTACGCGAATTAGATTACGATTCCACAAACAATACAACGAACGAAAGGAGGTGACAAAATGCCATACGATCCTGATTGGGGTGAGCCTGATCGCGAATCTGAAGATGATCGCGGACGGCCACTTTATGGCTACGATGATCCCGAGCGAGAGTCCACGACTTGGGTATATGGGGACGGCACGGTCGATTGTGAGACCGACTGGTAGTCAAACCACGGGCGGGTTGTGGTACATAATCGCCACAACCCGCCTTATCAACCATCTCCAAACAACATCATAAATCATTACCATGAAAAAAACCATTTACCTGACATTCTTCTTTGCAGCAACAGTTTTAATCACAACCGCTGTTTGTGTTCCATCTGACTACCCTGCTAATTTCTCTTTGCGTCTGACTCTTATGAACCTTCTCGGGGCATCCATATTCTTCATGACCGTGTTCTTTCCAAGGCTTTGGCCTCTCCCGACAACCTCCACGGTAATACTCATGCTATGCCTCTCCAGAATACCAGCACTCTTTTTCCCAGGAGGTTCCTCAACACTCCTTGCTTGGCTTGCCTCCGGCCTCGTCGTGGCGTTCGTCCAAAAAAGCAAAACCAAAGTGGCTCTCCTCCTTCTGACATGGCTTCTTCTTGGGTTGACTTGGACTATGACGGAAATCTGTGCACAACGTTCACGTCCGTCTCGGCAACATCGGTTCCCACAACGCGCCATGTTCGCTCTTTGTAAAACGGGGCATGGGGGCCTCCTCCCCCCGTTGGAACAGCGCATATGATGCCGTAATACTTCACGCATAGCAACGGCCCATTTGAAGATTTCTGATTATTTTTTTCGCCCGCAGAACGTCGGCAATTCCGCACGGCAAAAACAAACCCCGCCCTTGCGCAGGACGGGGTCATTCGACTCGCTGTCTCGTTCGCTTATTTAAGTTCGCCGCGCCCAACCACGTAGGTGGCCGATGTGCAGTAGCATCTGACGCCCCTCGCGCCAGCGTTGGGATCGACGAGGACGTTCACCGCGCGCGGAAGCGGGGCGCCGAGAACCCGCTCCATGATCTGCCTCACCCACTCGCCCATCTCGTTTTTCTCGGCCTCGCTCTTTGGCTGGTTCGTGTAGTCGGTATCGTGGATCATCACCGCATCGTCCTTCTCCAGAAACACATGGCCGAGCCTCGCCTCGCTTACGGCCTTCGCCAGCGCGCTTGCCTCGTATGCCTCTTGTATCGTCATCGTCGTTTTCCTTTGCTTTCGGTTTTCGGTTGCGTCCTTCTCGCGGGCCTTTCCCGCTCAAGGAACGGCCACATATTACCGTAATGTTTCGACTGACATCAAGGGACCTGAAGCAGAATTATGAAGATTTTTCTATCGGCACCTTCGCGCCGTCCGCGCCGATTCTGACGAAAGTGATGTCCGTCGTGAAGACGCCAGTCTCCTCGCTCGACTCGATGTGGCGGCGGAACACCTCGACATGGTATGTAACGGACGTGCGGCCGATGCGAACCTTCGTCGTCTCGAAGCGCAAGACCGACTGCGGGTGGACACTTTTG
This sequence comes from Bacteroidales bacterium UBA4284, assembly GCA_002395925.1. Next base: position 1,210 of record DGVM01000125.1, on the reverse strand, counting down.
TGGAACGTGACCTCGCTCATCCCGACGGTGACGAAGTGACAGCCGGGGTAGTCCCCGCTCACCGCCATCCACGCGATTTCGTCGACCCACATCAGCATCTTGCCGCCGAAGAGGAATCCGTAGTGGTTGAGGTCTCCCGGCATAACGAGTTTGTACGATGTCATAGGTGTCCTTTCAGATCAAGTCAGGCTTCTGCCCGTCGTGCGGCGGCCACATGCATTCGCCAAAGGAGAAGTTGGAAAATCGCGCGGTAAAGCTTGAGTTCTCCGGGCTGCAGGCATATATCCCAAAGCGAATCTCTGACTTCGCTTCGGCCAGGTGGCACACACGCATCTGGGAATAGACAACTCCGTCCCGCGAACATTCGATGCGAAAGTCATCTTCCCTGCGGCTCAACCGATACCACATCCTCTTTTCCGACGCGGAGATCTCCGTGGTTGCCCAGTCAGAAAACCCGTGGTTCGTGACGACAGAGCCGAGATGCTGAAAGGAAGCATTCTCGTACTCCACCGATGCCTTGAGCCAGTTCTCCGAATCAAGATAGACCACGACCCCGCACTGGTCGAACCTACAGCGGCCCTCAGAAAAATCCGTCATTACAGAGAACGAGAAATATTGCTGCTCCGTCCGAGCCTGGAAAATCGGCGCGTTGTCGTTCCTGAAATGATAGTATGTGCGCTGCCACAAGTCGGTGTGCGGCTGAGTGGTAATGCTAATCGAGCCCTCCCCCATCGAAAAGGAAGGGACAAACTTGGACCATTGGAAATCCAACAGGCTCAGGCTGCCGTTCACGTCTGGCTCCTTCATAGCCCCGTCGCCGACATGAATGCCACGAGGCATGGCGCGAAGGCGGCAGGGCTGGCGTTTTTACTTCTTCGCCTTGGGCTTCTTGGGCGCAGCCTTCTTCACCGCTGCCTTCGCCTTGGCGACGGGTTTTGCCGCCTTTGCAGCAGGCTTCTTCGTCGCCGCCCTGACAGCGGCTTTCTTGACCGCCACGGGCTTCGCCGCAGCCTTCGTCTTGGGCGCGGGCTTCTTGGCGGCATGTTTGACTGCGACCTTCTTCGCTGCGGGCTTGGCCGCAGGCTTCGCTGTTTTCTTGGTTGCCATGTGGCAGGCTCCTTTCCTTAGTTTGAGGATACGAATATTATACCATAGACATTCGCGGCGAACAATCGCGAGGCTGAACTGGAATATCCCCACCTTGGGAAAA
>DGVM01000058.1:2973-5147 GCA_002395925.1 Bacteroidales bacterium UBA4284 | reverse complement strand
GTTATCCCTTTCAGCGCGGATGTGCTGTATATTACGGCGCTCTTGACGACATCCAATCCCTGGGTCTGCCTTGCCGTGGCCGTGGCGGGGAACTGGTTGGGCAACCTTACCACCTACGGTTTCGGATGGATCGGCCGATGGGACTGGATAGAAAAGCTTTTCAAGGTTGACCGCGGGAAATTGGAAAAACAGAAGGCATACATCGACAAATACGGCATCTGGCTGGCCCTGGTCAGCTGGCTTCCTCTAGTCGGAGACGTTTTCTCCATTGCGCTGGGTTTCTACAAGACCAATCCCTGGCTTACAGCCCTTCTGTTTCTCATCGGCAGGACGCTCCGCTTCCTTGTGTGGACCTTCCTTTTCTACTATCAGCTCCATTGACGTGTACTGTGGTTTCAGCCCGAGGGAGTCATAGAAAGTCCGACGTGCTGCCCCCTTGCCTTTTCATCGACGCAGATATCATCTACGTACAGACTCGTAAGTTCACGCAAACTCCCGCTGCCCTGATGCCGTAAAGCGCAAAAGGCATAGCCGAGCACGGAGCCGTCCTTTTCATAGACGAAGACCGGAGTGTCGGGATTCTCAAAGATGCCGAGGAGTTCGGCATCAGTGTATTTCTTGCCTGTTTCCTTGAAAAGGTCCGGCCGGCCGCGGTGATGAACCGTCAGAACCTGCTGCAGGAGTTTGTTTATGGCCTCGAGGTCATTGGCCTCAGCGCGTCGTATCATATCATTATTCTTTCGCGGATGTGTCAGTTCCGGCACATGCTGTCTTACAAATTTATAAAAAAACCTTAACTTCGCGCTCTGAATATATATGATACAACTCGACCTCATAGAACAAATAATCCGCGAAGCATCCGCTCTGATGGTGCGAAGCGGTTTTTCCATCAAAGAAAAAGGCTCGGCAGAAAATATCGTCACGACTTCCGATCTTGCCGTTCAGGATTATCTTACATCCAGACTTTCGGCCCTGCTTCCCGGAAGCGGCTTTCTCTGCGAGGAAGAAGATATCTCGGATCTTAGTCACGAGTACGTTTGGATCATAGATCCTATCGACGGCACGGCCAATTATGCCCGCGGCAGTGAGAATTGCTGCATCAGCGTAGCCCTCGTGCGGCATTTCCAACCGGAGCTGGGCGTAGTATACAGCCCGTGGAGAGCTGAACTTTATTCTGCGCAGAGAGGCAGGGGCGCCTTCTGCAATGGCTCCCCCATCCATGTTTCCGACAGACCCTTCGAAGATGGCATGCTCTACACTGCCATGTCCACATACCGCAAGGAATTTGCAGGAGCCTGCCGCGACATCATCTACGACCTGTTCATGGAATGCAACGATTTCCGCAGGCTGGGTTCAGCCGCAGTGGAACTCTGCCGCATGGCGGCCGGGAAGGCCGAATTGTATTTCGAGATGCGTCTAATGCCCTGGGATTATGCCGCTGCGGGCCTGATACTCGAAGAAGCCGGAGGATGCATAGCGGGTTTTGACGGTAGCGCCCCGTCATTGCAGAAACCGTCTCTCGTCGCAGCTGCCAACTGCAGGCAAAGTCTTGACCGTCTGCTGGGGGTGGTGCACCGTCACTTGGAAGATAGTTTCAAATCAAAACGGAACAGTATATGAAAATCAAGAAGAGAAAAGTCAAGCATGCCGCCATATTCTTTATCTGCTGGTTTGCCCTCCTTGTAATTCTGGTTGACGGAGTCCTTAAATTCCAGACGCTGGTAGACCGCTTCGGCTCATACGTCCTGGTGGAGATTACGCTGCTGCTTCTGGTGATACTTCCGACCTTGGCGGTCTATTTACTCACCAAGGAGAGGTGAGCAAAACCTTCTTTGAGAATCTTGAGTGGAGTACAGGGGGATCGAACCCCTGACCTTTAGATTGCGAACCTAACGCTCTACCAACTGAGCTAGTACCCCGGAGACCCTGCCGGAGCAGGGTTGTCTCCATAACCGTTTCCGGCGACAAATATAATTATTTTCTGCCGATTGTGAATTCAAAATGATAATTTTGATTGCTGAAAAGCGTGCGGCTTGCTTCCGGCTTTGCTCCCCAACTGTCGTAACCGCCTACTCCGGTCATTGCTCCGTCGATGCAGAGTTCCACATAATCACGCACTGGAATGTCGTTTACATGGCCCCAGATGCGGCTGCCGTCTTCATTTCTGGGGTCCA
>DGVM01000058.1:0-2842 GCA_002395925.1 Bacteroidales bacterium UBA4284 | reverse complement strand
GGGCTTTGCCGATCTCAAGCCAGTCGCAGTCGGTATGATGTCCGCTTTCCTGAGGGCGGACATAAGGATACAGCGACGCTTCGGCGCTCCCCTCGTATAGACCAAGGAAGGCAGCGGTATTGCGGTCGATGTAGTTCTCCACAGGCCCACGGCCGAAGTAGCGGAACTTGTCGGCGGAAGCTTTCATGCGAGTGCGGAAACCGATGCGGGGCACTTCCTGGGCTTCTTCTGTGGAACCGTGAAAATCGCTTGTGATGCGCAGGTCGCCGGCATAGCTGAGGCGGTAGGCCACGGTGATGTCGCAACCCTTGGGAAGGCTGTATTCTATGTAGATGCAGGCAGCATTCTCTTCCTGTTCAATGTCGACATTGCGGACTACGGGATCATTCTTCCATTCGGCTCCGCGTACGGGATACTTGTTGCCCCAGTCGTTGTCGATGGGGGCACGCCAGAAGTTGAGCTTCAGTCCGAAGTCCTTGTCGAACATGTTCCTGCCACGGCTCTTGAAGGAAATCACCTGGCCCTTGGCAACATCCATGACCAGTTTGGAACGTTTGCCCTTGAGAGTGACGATCTCTCCGTTTGCGCCGGTTACCTTGCACTTGACCTCACCTGCGAGCTGCTTTGCCGAAGGCGCATCCGCACGCACCAGAACCACCTGGTCCGAAGCCAGCAGGCAGCCCTCGTCCAGATTGGGCTGGGCACCGGCATTACTTGCATGGAAGTTGATGTACCAGGTATGGTCCATCGCCATCGAGGGCAGATCGATTCTGAAGGTCTCCGAATCCTGGGGCGCAGTGCTGAAGTGCAGGTCGCCTTCGGAGACCACTTCGCCGTCGCAGAAGAGCTTCCAGCCGAAATCATAAATGTCCAGCGAACGGAAGTAGTTGCGGTTCAGTACCTTGAACTCTCCGGGAACGGCGCCGGCGCTGATTTCCACGTTCTGATACCAGTGCTTGATTTCCTCTGCCGCGGGATGCGGATCGATGTCGGGATTGACTACGCCGTTGCAGTTGAAATTGCGGTCGGCGAACCACTTGGCGGGATCCTTCTCAATGTCTCCGTAGTCGCCGCCGTAGGTCCAGTACTTGCGGCCCTGTGCATCCTTGACGGCCAGTCCCTGGTCCACCCAGTCCCAGATGAAGCCGCCCTGCATGCGCGGATGACTGTACATCACCTGCCATATAAGGTCGAATGAACCGTTGGAATTGCCCATTGCATGCGAGTATTCGCAGCTTACATAAGGTTTGAGGCAGGGATTGTCGTCCCTCTCGAACAGCAGGTTGGTGATTTTCGGATACATGGGGCAGTGGATGTCTGTGCCTTCCATTCCCTCGGTACGCTCGTACAGCACGGGACGGTTCATTTTCCCTTCCTCAAGGCCTTTCAGGAGTTTGTAAGTGCCGAGGAAGTTCACGCCCATACCGGCCTCGTTGCCCAGCGAAAGCAGGGTGACGCAGGGGTAGTTGCGCGTGCGCATATACATGTTGAGAGTGCGGTCCTCATGCTTTCCGTACCATTCGGCATGCTTAGCGAGCGACTTCTCGCCGTAGCCCATTCCGTGGCTTTCGATGTTGGTCTCATCGTACACATAGAAACCCAGACTGTCGCAGAGTTCGTAGAACGCGCGCGGCTGAGGATAGTGGCAGGTGCGGATGGCGTTCACGTTGTGCTCCTTCATCACCAGAAGGCTTCTGCGGATGTAGTCGCGGTCGGTGTAGTGGCCCGTGAACTCATTGTGTTCGTGCATGTTGACGCCCTTGAACTTGATGGGCTGGCCATTGAAGTAGAAGATGTCTCCCTTGATTTCCGTGCGGCGGAACCCCACGTCGAAGCGGGTGTACTCCCCTTCCTTCTCGAGTACGAGGGTGTAGAGTTCGGGGGTCTCGGCACTCCACTTGCGGACCGAAGGAATCACACTCTTGAAAGGCACCGTGCCCTCGGCCACCTTGCTTCCGTCCTTGTCGAGCAGGCAGAAATTCGTTCCCTCGCTGGCATAGAGGCGGAAATCACCGTTTGCATAAGAGTCGTCAAGCGTTGAGACCACCTCGAAATCGAAGTCCTGCCTGATCTTCTCGGAAGAGAGATAAACGTCGCGCTCTATTCCGCTGATGCGCCAGAAATCCTGGCACTCCAGCCATGAGCCCGTGCTCCAGCGAGTCATGCGCAGAACAAGTTCATTCTCCCCTTCCTTGAGGAAAGGGGTGATGTCAATGCGGGCAAGGTCCTTGGAATCCTCGCTGTAGGCGATCTGTTTCCCGTTCAGGATGGTGTACACGCCGGATTTTACGCCGCAGAGGTTAAGATACACCTCGCGCCCCGACCATTCGGCGGGCACGGTGAAGTTCCTGCGGTAGATACCCACGGGGATGTCGTCCGGAAGAGTCGGGGGCTGAGGATCCACGGGCGCGAACTCATAGGGGATGTTCACGTAGATGGGAATTCCCCATCCCTGCACTTCCCAGTTGCCGGGGACCTTGATCTTGTTCCACACCTGCCCTTCGAGGCTGGCGGGAACCTGCTTTTCGGAATCGAAGTAGAGGAAGTCCCATTCTCCGTTCAGACTGCGGTAGAACGGGCTCTGCTCGATGTTATTCTTGATTGCAGCTTCGCTCGTGGGGAAGAAGACCACTTCTGTGCGTTTCTGCTGTGCGTTTACGGATGTCGCGTTAATGTCGCGATGCAGCGGAAGGATGTCCGCGGTGCCGGGCGAGACTGCCGTGGCAAGAGAAATCAGAATGGTTAGTAGTTTCATATCATTGTTTGTTCTTCGTGTCGATTATGATTGTAACGGGACCGTCGTTCAAGAGGGCGACTTTCATGTCTGCGCCGAAGCTGCCTG
>DGVM01000012.1 GCA_002395925.1 Bacteroidales bacterium UBA4284 | reverse complement strand
GTATCAGCAATTTTGACCGCGATCCGGCCCTCATCGACAAATTCGCGACCGAGATGAAGATCAAGCCGGCCATCCTCCAGCTCGAAAGCCACCCTTATCGCCAGGCGCTGGAAATCAAGGCGCAGTGCGAGAAATACGGCATTGTCCTCGAAGACTGGTTCCCGCTGGGGGGCCAGATGAGCCAGGGTGCTCTCTTTCGCGACCCTGTCATCATGGAGATTGCCAAGGCCCATGGCAAGACGCCCGTGCAGGTAATTCTCCGCTGGCACATCCAGGACGGCCGTTCTGCTATCCCCGGTTCCAAGACGCCGGCCCATATCGACGAAAACATCGACATCTTCGATTTTGAATTGACCGCCGATGAGATGCAGAAGCTTCGTGGCATCAATAAAGAAGATCCTTTCTTCAAGATGCCCGGTCAGGCCGTTCGCCGGATGTCCGAGAACAACCGCGTCGTGCCCAACTTCAACTGATCCGGGATCATGAAAACACGCAGACTGGGGAAGCTGGAAGTCAGTGCCGTAGGCCTCGGCTGCATGGGCATGAGCCATGCATATGGAAATCCTGCCGACAAACAGGAGATGCTTGAACTCGTAGCACTTGCCGTCGATAACGGTGTCACGCTGTTTGACACCGCTGAGGTCTATGGAACATCGGAGGAACCGCACCATAATGAATCGTTGATAGGCGAAGCCCTGAAGCCCTATCGAGACAGAGTGGTAATATCCACCAAATTCGGTCTCCGCTTCGACTATGGAAGCAAAAGCTGGAACCTGCCTGTGATCGCCGATTCGCGCCCGGAAAGCATCCGCCAAAGCATAGAGGGATCGCTCAAGCGCCTGCAAACTGACCATGTGGACATCTATTTCCAGCACAGGACCGACCCCGCCGTGGAACCGGAAACCGTGGCGCAGGTGATGGCCGACCTGATCTGGGAAGGCAAAATCCTCCATTGGGGCGTGTCCGAAGCTTCGGAAGACTACATCCGCCGCGCCCATGCCGTCACCCCGCTGGCTGCCATCCAGAACCGCTACTCGATGATGGCCCGCTGGCACGAAAGCCTTTTCCCCGTGCTGGAGGAACTGGGCATCGGCTATATGGCTTTCTCTCCGCTGGCCAACGGTTTGCTCAGCGAACAGTATCCGGCAGGATGTATCTTTGACAAAGCCACGGATTATCGCGCCGGAATGCCCCAGTTCAGAGAGGAAAGTTTTGAAGCGAATCAAGCGTTGTTCGCGCTGGTGGACAGTCTGGCCGACCGACACAAGGCAACTCCTGCACAGATTTCCCTGGCCTGGATGCTCTGCAAGAAGCCCTGGATCGTTCCCATTCCTGGTACCCGCAAGTTCTTCCGCCTGAAGGAGAACATCGGAGCTGCTGATATTGATATCTCCCTTCAAGAAATCGCCGCCATCGACAAAGCCCTGGATTCGATTCCCATCAGCGAGGTCTATGGAGGCACCCAAGTCATCAAACAATGAAACGAACGATTCCCCTTTTCCTCTCCGCCCTGATGAGTTTCTCCGCCTGTGCCTGCCAGGGCGAGGTGGTGCTGGCAGAGGAACAGCCTGAAAACCAAAACGAACAGCCAGGAGAGGATCCTTCCTCCGGAAAAGACAGCCCTTCCCCCGTGACAGAACCTTTCAGTATCCACTACACCGAGGCCGTCCCTTCGGAATACTTCCAGCCGGCATCCGAACAAGGGACGGTGGAAGTCCTTTGGTACGATTCCAAGGACTACACTTCTGCCGCCAGACCAGCAACCCGCAAACCTGCATACGTCTATCTGCCGTATGGCTATGATCCTTCGCAAAAGTATGATGTCATCTATCTGCTGCATGGCTGGACCGGCGTGGCACAAGAGTATTTCCTGGGTCGGAGCGGAAACGGAAAGACTCCGCTCGTGCACCTGTTCGACAACATGATCCAACGCGGCCTTACCAAACCCTTTATCGCCGTTTCTCCCACTTGGGACAAGGACAACCAGGCCAAGGATTGGGGCGAGAGCACCCGCGAGGCAGCCGTTTTCTCCCAAGAGTACGTGAACGACCTGATCCCTGCCATAGAAACGCATTACTCCACCTATCTGGAGAATGCCGATGTGGAAGGCATCCTGGCATCCCGCGGCCACCGTGCCATCGGCGGATTCTCGCTGGGCAGCATCACTACCTGGTACGTCTTTGAGCAGGCCTTCCCGTACAGCGGCAAGTATCTGCCGATGAGCGGCGACAACTGGAGCCAAGGGATGTTCGGCGGTGCCTCCCATCCGGATGAAACGGCCAAGTTCCTGGCCGATTGGGTAAATGCCTCGCCCTACAAGAATGACTTTTATGTCTGGTATGCCGTGGGAACGCGGGATGTCCGCATAGACCAGACTCACAACCAGGCGCTTGCGATGGGAAAGCTCACCGATACTTTCAATTCAACCAACTTCTCCTACCATCAGAAGGAGGGTGGCCAGCACGACTTCAATGCCGTCTGGGAGTTCATCTACAATGCTTTTCCCTTCTTCTATCCGCCGGAACAGGTTCCGGTAACGCAGACTTACACCCGAGATTCCCGGATTTCCGATGTGATGGCCGACCCCTCCTTTGAGGGCTTCGGCCGTCTGCTCTTTCCCGTGAACACAGGTTACTGGAGCGGCAGCACGCTGGAAGACCTGAGACTCGTCTGGTACAATTACATCGACCCGGACAAAACGGTGGAGATTGTCAATACCCTGAAGTCCCGTGCGGACGTCGGCAAGACCATCTTTCTGGACATCTATACGGAGGCTGAAAAAGCTGCAGATCCGGCCAAGAAGGATACCGGTCTGTTCTTCTTCCAGGGGAACAAGGGCGCCAAAACGGCCATCTGCAATGCCGGCGGGGGATTCTCCTATGTAGGAGCCATGCACGATAGTTTTCCGCACGCGCTCGAGCTTTCAAAGAAAGGATACAACGCTTTTGCGCTTATCTACCGGCC
>DGVM01000213.1 GCA_002395925.1 Bacteroidales bacterium UBA4284 | reverse complement strand
CAGTGTGTTCATAACCGCCGGCAGTTGGCCAGCCGTCGAAAGGAGTGACCGTGAAGTCGAAGCTAATGACAACGTCATCGCCTGGCTGGGGATTATCCGGGTTGTCCGGATTGTCCGGATTGTCTGGATTGTCCGGATTGTCCGGATTGTCTGGTCCGGGCTCGGGAGTGTATCCGTCTTTGTAATAGGTCAGTTCCAAAGTAGAGACCGCACCTCTAACAAGGGCGTACAGGAAATAAACGGTATTAAGGTTTGTTTCAGAGAGTTTATAAATGTATGTTTCACCGCCACCTGGCTGCCACACCTGGAATGTGCCTCCAGGGACGATGTCGGGTGATTCATCGGTAATGGCTTTTGCGTCGTTTGCCGATGCAGCAATCTTGTTGGTTACAGCAATCTTCGGAGAGATGCTTGCGGACTTTGCGTTCAGCAGTGCACTCGTGCAGGAAACCTCTCCCAGTCTGTATCCCTCAATGGCGGGAAGGCCGAGGTAACGGTACTGGGCGCCGAAGGCAAGGCGATTGCCGATACCGTCGGAGGCAGGAGCCCAGAACATCTGGGCGGCACTGGCACCGCCGCAGTCGGCCAGGATGAATGGATAATCCTTACCCGAAAGGGAGTACACACAGGTGATACCACCTTCAGTGTGCTCGTAACCGGCGGCAGTTGGCCAGCCGTCAAAGGGATCTACGGAAAAATCGAACGAGAGTGTTATCACATTGCCCTCAGGGTCCGGGGTGGGATCGATGGGATCCGGGCCGGGAGGCAGAGGCTGGTCGGGATTGGGATTGCCGGCCTGCGTCACGTCAATGAATGCATTTGCCTTTCCGGAAGACAGGGTGACGGTAGCCCTGCGCTCGTCGACAGTATTGTTCTTGTAAACACGCACACGGAAAGCAACGTCGCCGTTGCCGGTGGCCCGGTCGCACTTAACCCAGTCGACGGCATTGCCCTCGGCATCAGTCTTGGAGATGTTCCAGGAGCAGTTTGACTGCACCGATACATCGAAAATCTCTCCTTCCCAAGAAGCGCTGAAACTGTCGCCCTTGGTGATTGTTATACTGTCATCTTCCGGGGTGACGGGGTTCTCCTGACATCCCGCAGCAAGCAATGCGGCGGCGCAAATTGCGCTCAGAAAAAATCGGGTTCTCATATTCTTAGATCCATTGCCATCCCTCGTTCTGGCCGAGGTTGGGGTTGACGTTAATTGCAGATATGGGGATGGGATGCGTGTACATCATATCGTCCCATACTAGTTTGTAGTTGTAAATAAGATAGCCGTAGGTGCCGTTGGAGAGGCTCCAGTTGCCGTTTTCGGTTCCGGAAATCTTGTAGTTGGTCTCGTTGGTGGACCTGCCTGTGGAAACCGTGTAGGTTTTGCCGGCCCACTTGAATCCGGATGCAGCCTCTTCCTTGGTGATGTAGATACCCCTCCATCCCTGATGGTTGTAGCGGCGTTCGATAAGGTCGCCGAGGCTCCAGCGCATAAGGTCGTCGTAACGGCTCTGGCCCTCCAGAGTGAGCTCCGTGGCCCTTTCGCGGCGTATCTCAAGCAAGACGTCTGTCAGACTTGCCGGATGAAGTACGTCCTTGGTGTAGTAGTCGCGGAGCCAGGTATCAGCCACGTAACCGGCGCTTCCGGGATAGATGCTCTTCACGCCCGCACGCTGGCGAAGGAGGCCGATGGATGCGTCCCAGATGGATTTGTCCATATGCCCCAGCTCTGCGGCGGCTTCAGCGTAGTTCAGCAGGACTTCGGCGTACCGGATGATGGGAATGGAGTTGTAGGACTTGTTGTCAGCGCTCATTGGATCTTCCTCGAGCTGCACCCATTTTATCCATTCGTAGCCGGCACAAGTCCAAGTCCAGTTGAGGGGAAGTTCTTCGGAGTTGCCGTTGAGCCTCTTCCATTGCCGGCCGGGGGAGAGGACGGTGGCGGAGAGGCGTGAGTCGCGGGCGTCGAATTCTTTCGTTACGCTGATTGCCGCCTCAGCCGGTGTGCCGTCGGTTTTGAGGAACATTCTCACGTACTCCTTGGTAGGAGAATAACTCAAGGAAGACGTGGTGGAACAATACTTATAGGTGATTCCGTGATTGACGCTGAGATCGCTGGAATAGGTACGGCCCCATATCACCTCATCCGTGGAAAGATTGGCGGAAATGAACAGCGAACGGTAATCCTTGCTGAGGCTGAACGCCTTGGTGTCGATAAGTTCTTTTGCGTACTTTTCCGCCAGGGCAAGAAGGTCGGCGGAGCTTTCGTATTCACCGTTCCAGGGCTTTCCTGTGGAGGGATTGACGCTATGGTACTTACGATACGTGCCTTCGTAGAGGAAAGCAGTCGAGGCAAATGCCAGGGCCACGTACTTGTTGACATAAACCCTGCCGGAGGTATTGACTCCGTCGCCGGACGAAAGACAGTTCTCACAGGCGAAGACCAGGTCTTCCGTCATTCGATGGAACACGTATTCGCGATCCTGTCGGGGACCGTAAAGGAGAGTGGAGTCGGAAGGCTGCAGGACCTTGTCGATGAAATAGATATCGCCGAAGACCTTCAAGCGCTTGAAGGCTATCCAGCTCCTCCAGAAGCGTGCTACGCCCTCGTAGTGGTTGTAAACCTTTTCGGATACTTTCTCCTTGCAGCGGGGCATATTCTCAAGCATATATGCCACACGGCGGGAGAAGCTCCATGTGTTGTATGTCCAGTTGGAGGCCTGTGCTGCCGTGTATGTGCCCCAGTAGAAGTCTTTTGACTGGCGGGTGCCGCAGAAATCGGTAAACCGATCTTCTCCCAGAGCCATATCGGTGGCATCAGGAAGGGCTGCGTTGATCAAGCCGTCCGAATAAAGCCGGAGGTCGGATGCGGAGGCGAAGAACGTTTCCGCCGCAAATTCGTTGGACGGCGTTTTCTCGAGGAAATCTTCGCATGAGCAGGCAAGCAGCACTGCCAAGGCAATCATTATGTACTTTTTCATGGTTGCAGGATTTAGAAGGTGAGGTTGACGCCGAAGGTGAAGGACATAAGCATAGGATAACTGTAGCCGTCACCCATTGAGGTGGAAGTGGAACCTCCGAAATCGGAATCGCCCTTGGTGATAACCTCGGGATCGAACATGGAGGTATGCTTATAGATGGGCGACCAGGTGAGAAGGTTCTCTCCGGAGAAGAAGACGCGGAGTTTTTCGATTCCGGCCTTTTCAGTTAGCTTGCCGGGAACGGTGTAGTCCAGCGTGACGTTCTTGAGCCTCAGGTATGCCGCGTTCTGCAGGAAGTAATCGTTGTAGGAGTTCATCGTGCCGAGACCGCTGCCGGCGTTGGCCGCGGCATACAGTCTGCGGGGCCAGTAGGCGCCGGGGTTGGTGACGGTCCAGTTTTCGGTGCTCTTGTCAAGGATAACGACGTCCCTCTGGTCCTTGAGGGCATAGTCGTAGGCGCGAGCATAACCGCCCCAGAAGAATCCGGAACCCTCGGAAGGATACCAGTCGCGGTGGCCGATACCCTGAAGGAAGATGCTAAGGCCGATGCCGTTCCAGCGGGCGTCGAAGTTGACGCCGTACTGGTAGCGGGGCATTATGTTGCCGATGACTTTCAGGTCGCCGTGATCCTCGAGCGTGCCGGCGCCAGCGGTAATTTCTTTGTTGCCATCGGTATCCAGGAACCTGACGTCGCCCGCGTAAGGGATTGTGGAGGTGAGCAGGTTGTGATACCTGTCGGGATACCAGGCCGCTGCCTCCTCGTTGCTCTTGAACAGGCCGTCGGTGCGGAAGCCCCAGAGTTCGCCTATTTCCTTCCCCTTGTAGTATCCGAAGATGTTGTGGCTCTCATCGTAGAACTCGGTAACCCAGGTGCGGTTATCCCAAAGACTGCCTTTTATGGAGTAGTTCAAATCTTTGCCGCCGACTTTGAAAGAGTCCCTCCAAGAGATGGTGAGTTCCCAGCCTTTGGTCATCAGCTGGCCGTAGTTTCCCTTGGGCGTCGCAGCTCCGAGGATGGCGGGAATCTCGGGGCCTGAGGAATACATCTCGTCGGTATAACGGACATAATAGTCTCCGGAAAACGACAGACGGTTGCGAAGGATGTCGAGATCCACGCCGATATCCCAGGTGCGTATCTTCTCCCAGGTGAGGCTGTCGGGCACGATGGCGGGAACGCCGGCGATTGTGACGAAACCGCCGTCGATTATCACCGAGGTCTTGCCGATGGGCATAGTCTCAAGGAAGGTATACGGGGTAATGCTGCCGTTACCCAGTGAACCCCAGTTACCGCGTATTTTGAAGTTGTTGATTACGTCCTTGACTCCGGCCATCCAGGGTTCCTCGGATACGCGCCAGCCGGCGGATGCGGAGGGGAACCATCCGCCTCTCTGGTTTTTAGGGAAGCGGGAATTGGCATCGTAGCGGAGAGAGGCCTCGAAAATATAGCGGTTCAGGAGGGTATAGTTGGCACGGGTGAAGGCGCCGATGGTGCTCCAGTTGCTGTCGTACTGATTGAGGGTAACTTCTGTGCCGTCGAAGAGCTCGAAACTGGTCATTCCGGGATACATCATACCGAGGCGCAGGATGGTCTCGGTGTCATACCGATGGTCTTCCAGGTTCCATCCTGCAACCACATTCAGGTTGTGGTTGGGGCCCAGCTTCGGGGTGAAGGTACCTACTATATTGGCCGAAATGTGGTTCGTCTCGTAGTTGTACTCGCGTTTATAGGAATCGGCCTGAGTTACATAATACGTGATGACTCCGGGGGCCTTGCTCTGCGAAGTGGGGGCCACGTACCTCTGGGTATGCCTTGCTGAGAACTTGTATGAAAAATCGCCACGGATCTTGAAGATGTCCTTGAACGGCTCTACGGTGATGCCGGTGGTGGTCGTCACAGTGCTTGTCCCGGTGTCCTGGCCGGAGTTGCCTTCCACGAAGGCCTCATAGCCGGATGCTGCTGCGCCTATGGTATAGGTTCCGTCCTCATTGTTGGTAGGCATAACAGGCAGGCCGAGCATACCTATCTGCCAGAGCTGGCTGCCTACGGAACCGCTGTTCTTCGAGAAGATTGGCTGGGTGTAGTCGTAACGGTAAAGGTAGGTATTATTGTCAATTGTGAGCCAGTCCTTCGCGCGCAGGACGACCTTGGAGCGAAGGTTGTACTGGTTGTAAGCCTCGTTACCTATCTTATATATGCCGTCCTGTGTGTAGTAACGCCCTGTGAGGGAGTAGGATATCTTTTGGGAGGAACCCTTTACGCCAAGGGAATGTGTCTGGGTAGTGTTGGTGCGTTTGTAAAACTTTGCGAGCCAGTTTTCGCTGGCATAGTACAGGTAATTGCCGTTATACATATCGTATATGCCGGTCTCTCCTGCTTCCCTGCGAGCCTTGAACATCTCCAGATAGTCGGAAGGAATATTGTAGGTATTAATCTTGGTGGGGAGGGCACCGGCCGAAGTGGGAGTCTCGGTGCGGCCGACCCAGAAATCGTAGAAAGTCTGGGTGTATTCAAGGCCATCGGTGATGACGTTGTCTTCCCACATCACGGTACGCTGATTGAGCGACCAGGAGCCGTTGTAGCTGATGCTTATCTTTTCGCTGGAGGCATTTTTCGTGGTTACAAGTATGACGCCGTATGCGGCACGGGAGCCATATATGGAAGAGGAAGAAGCGTCCTTAAGCACGGAAACGGACTCGACATCGTCGGGATTTACGGAAGAGAGCTCACCTTCCACTCCGTCAATGAGGACCAGTGCGCTACCGCCCTGGCCGATTGAATAGCTAGAAATAGTGCTGCTGCTCATATTCTTCTTCATAGTGTAGCTTGTTGCGCCTCCACGGATGTAGATGGAGCCGCCGTGCGTCGGCTTGCCATCGACCTGGATGATGCTCAAGCCGGGAACCTGACCCTGGAGGGAACGAGAGATGCTGGGGTTCACTCGATCTTCAAGCACGTCGCCGTAAACCTGCTCGACACTTCCTACAAGCTGGGATTTCTTGAGGGTGCCGTAACCAACGACCACCGTTTCCTCAAGCATCTCGACATCCATCCGGAGAGCGAAGTTGATTACAGCCCTGCCGGATACTGCTTCCTCTATATCGGAGTAACCGATGCAGGAACAGACCAGGCGTGCATCCGGATTTACACTGATGTTGTAAGCGCCGGACATATCGGTGGCAGTGCCGCCGGACTGGCCCTTGACAAAGATGATTGCCCCGGGCACAGGTTCACCGGTGGTGGCATCCGTAACAATGCCGGATACACTCACTTTCTGAGCCATTGCACTTGTTCCAGCCAGAAACAGAGCAAGGGCAATCAATGCTTTTTTGGTGAATTGTAATTCCATATAGTTTTAGTTTGTGATTTCATATTCGAAGCGCACCACAGGGGACCACAGTTACACGGATACAAATATATTAATAAAAAAACCGCGAAAAACCGATTGAATGAGAAAACAAGGTTTTTCAAATGCTATTATACATCATAAATAATTAATTTTAAGAATGTTAATTTATTTCTCCCAGGTATTGAAAAACAAGATTATATTATTATATTTGCTCTATGAACAGAGTGTTTCCTTGGCTTTCTTTATTAATTACTGTGCTGTGTTCCTGCGGCACCTACTCTAATAAAGTGTTTTACGCCCTGGACAAAGCCATCGAACAACGGTCCGTTTACGATGCCCGTTACGAAGAAACCATCCGGCACCTGAGAGACAATTACTACAACGCACAGACGGATTCCGCCCGATGGGAAGCGGCCCACGAACTGGAGTCGCTGTTCTACATTCACAACATCGATTCATGCGCCCGCTACATTATGGAGATGAAGCGTTTACAGGGCAGCGACATACGCCGCCGTATCATCACGGAATCCAGCTTCGCCCAGAACCTGTACCGCACCGACTCTCTTGAGTTGGCGCGCTCTATACTGGACGGAATAGACTTTTCCGATATTCGGAATGCAGATTCAGCAACAAGGAACCGGTTCTGCAGAGCCGCATACCAGGTTTACAGGGACTTGGGTGACCAGGAGAGATTCGACAGCGTGACCAATCTGTGGTGGCACACGGACAGCACCAATGCCATCGCCATCTTTAACCGCGATTCCCGGCTCCGGAATGAAGGCAAATACGACTTGGTGATAGCTCATCTGATGCAGGCGCGCCCCAAGAGTCAAAGGGACAGTGCCGTCTACTATTATTATCTTGGCAGGCTGTACAACGACGCCGGCAATAAGGACAAGGCAATCGAACAATATGCAAAGAGTGCTGAATACGATATGTACGTATCCGGCAAGACGTACGAATCGCTCCTCATTCTCTCACGGCTGCTGTTCGATACCGGGAACATAAAGCGTGCGGAACGGTATATGCGCATCGCGCTTACTGACGTTCGCATATCCAACTGGTCAATACGATACAATGACATCATAGAAGCGGAACTCACCATGATGAATGCCCTGCTGAGGCAGGAAAAGCAGAAAAGGAACACCATTCTTTTCGCCATGTCGCTGGCCCTGACGCTGCTGCTTGTCGTAACTGCACTAACATTATACATCTCCCGTCAGTCCAACCGCCTTGCCCGATCGGAGAAAAACCTCCAGGAGGTCTCAAAGATCAAGGACGGCTTCCTGGCGCAGTATATGGTCACCAGCGTGGATTACCTCAACAAGGTTGACGAATACCGCTCGTCCCTGAGAAGCACTATGAAAAACGAAGGTTCCGACGCCGTTAAAGCAATGCTGCGTATGCCTTCGTTCGCATCGCACGAATTCAAGAACCTGCTTAAGGAATTCGATTCGACCTTCCTCGGCATCTTCCCGGATTTCCCTCAGAAAGTAAACGAAATTATGCAGGTTGAATACAGGCTGGACCAACCGGCTCCCGGGGCGCTTTCCACCGAGCTCCGCATCCTGGCACTCATCAAGATGGGCATCACCAAACGCCAGAAGATCGCCAAGGTCCTGAACATGTCCGTCACTACGGTCTATTCATACCACAGCAACCTGCAGAAACACTCACTTTACCCGGACAACACATTCGACAGAATAATAGCGGGACTTTAGTTGCAGCCATTACTTCCTGCACCCGCAAGCCTGATTACTACGTCTGCGCCTTCGTCTGGCCCTCGTGCCACGACGATTCGCTCGCGCACAAATGGCTCTGGCCCGATGGCGAGGGCGAATTGCGGCCGGAAGCTGGCACGGAAAGAAAAGCAAAAAATGCGACGCGTTTCATATTGTGTGTAAAGTCTTAAGGCCGTTAAACGTGGCATTGTCAATGTCGGAGACAGGGCCGATGTAGCGAAGCTCCGGAATGTCGGACAGGCCGGTGCGGACGGCGGAGCCGAAGAGGGCAAAGGAGCGGGATATCTGGCCTCCAAAGAGGAGGCACTCTATCTTGTACTCTTCAAGGACAGGCTCTACAATCTGGGCAAGGACGGCGCCGGTATCGGAAAAGCGGGAAAGAGCCTTAGAATCTCCCTGGAAGGCCTGTTCCGATAGTCTCTTTACCGTCATACCTTCCGGGTACCCGCGAAGAAAGCCTCTTTTGGAAACATAGTCTTCCAGGATGCCGTCGAGGTAGGGCAGGTTCCAGATGGGAACGGCAGGAGAGCCCATCTCATTCTTTAACAACTTGCCTTCGAGGCTTATGGCAAAGCCCAGTCCGGTGCCGAGTGTCACCAGCGCTAAGCGGTCGTAGCCCTTACCTGCGCCGGAGGCCATCTAGCCCAGCAGCATCGCGTTCACATCGTGAATGAAGCGGAATTCACGGTTTCCACCGATGATTCCGGCAAAGCTTTCTCCATACACGGCAGCGAATTTGTGCTTCATCAGAAAGATACCGCGGTCATAATCGAACGGGCCCGGAATGGCTACGGCGACCTTGTCGGCTTCCCCTACAGCTTCCCGCAGGGACTCCACGATGGAATCCCTGCTGCCGGAGCTGTCGATGGGGATCTGGCGGCCGTCGGAGCACTTGATGAAAGTGCCGCCTACGTCAAGCAGGATCATTTTCATATCCATCGCGAAGGCAGGTCTTGTGGACGCGGATGGGCTCCTTGCCAAGGTTTTCAATTACATACTTGCCCATAGACGCGGGTACGCAGGCGATCTCCATGAAGTCAAGGTCGAAATAACGCTCAGGATGCTCCACGCTGCGGATTCGGATGTGGTCACCGTCAACGAGTGTCAGTACGTGAAACTTCTCCCCTTTAGTGTCCTGCTCGCACTTTTCATCGAATTCCAGGCGCCGCAGGGAAATGTACATCTGCGGGTTCTCACCTAGGATGAACTCCTTCCAGCCTTCGCCGGAAGCATCCAGGCGGGGCTTCTGGACGATGTATTCCGGGCTCTCCGGATCGTGGATGACGCTGTAGCGGCGGTCCTGGCGCACATTGAGCTCGCCAAGATGGGTGTGGATGGGGCGCTGCTTGCCGTCGAAGTCCAGCCGGAGATAGTCGTACATCTTGTAGGTATAGGAGCCGATGGTGAGGGAGCCGATTTCCAGGATGACCTGGTTGCGGCCGCTGGAGTGGATTGTCCCGGCGGGGAGCATCACCTGCAGGCCGGGAACGGACTCCTCGTAGCTCACGTACTTCATATAGTCGCAGGGGTCGTGCTGCGTGTCTGCAGCCTCGATTTCCCTGAAGAATGCAGGGATGTCGGCGTCGTCGCGGAAGCCGATGAAGGTCTTGGCCTCGTGGCCGGTGATAACCACATAGTAGCTCTCGTCCTGGCGCCCGAACTCGTTGTAGTTCTCGACGTTGAATTTGCCGCCGGAATGGCACTGAATGGACATGTTGCCGGTGCTGTGGTAACTGTCGTCCCAGTTGAAACGTATGGGGAAGTAGCCCTTGTACTTGCGCACGCACTTCTCGCTCATAAGGTTCACGCCCTCCTTGTGGACAAAGGAGCAATAGTTGATGTCCAGCAATTCTGTGCCCGCCTGCACCAGCACGCTCACTTCCATAGGGATGAAATCGAATACCCAGGCGGCGTTGCGCATCTCCTTGGGCAGGCCGCGGCGTTCCTTCATATAGGAGCCGCCCCACACGCCCTCCAGGTAGCAGGGCTTGGCACGGAAGGGGTATTTGACCAGCTGGGCGCACACGTCCGAGAAAGTCTCGAAAGGCATCATCTGGAGCTTCGCGCGGTCGTTGTCCAGGAAGTACCAGTCAAGGTCACCGGCAGCAAACAGCTCCTTGCGCAGTTGCACGGCATTCTCGAAGTCGCAGTAGTAGCATCGGCGTATGGTGCGGTTAATGATGCCCGTGTGTTTTTTGCCTATGTTTGCGTACTCGCCCGCGCGGATGCGGAGCATGGAGTTCATAGGGGTGATGTCAAACCAGCAGCGGACGTCGTACATAAGACGGAACTCCTTGATGAGGGAGCCGTAACCGTACACCACCACAAGCGTCCCTGGCGCCTTCAGGGCGGGGAGGTCCTTCTTGAATGCCTCAACCCTGGCGGGATCCATCAGGCCGATGTAGCCGCCATGATACACCTTTCCGTATAGGAGCGTGGGGTCTATCTTCTTGTCCCAAATAAGGAGAGGGTCGATGATGGCGTCTATCTCCTCGCCGCTCTTGAACGTGCGTGCGGCGGAGTCAACGAATTCAATCTTGAATCCAAATACGTCACATTCGCGGGCGAGCAGGCTTACCATAAGGTCGAACTTTGTGGTGGTGTAGCCGTCGAAGGCCACGATTGCGCCTTCTGCGCGAACCTTGTCCGCAATGGAGGTAATAAACTTCTTGGCGACGGCCTGAGTGCCGCCGGTTACGATTGAATCAATTGTCTTTTTGCTGAGTTCCGGACGGTTCACGGGTTTGGGATCGTGAAACGGGAACGGGTTGTACATGAATGACATAGTATTACTTTTCGATGAAAATATCTTTATTAAGTGCTTCCCGTTCCAGGATGACGACAGGGCTGTCCCAGATAGGGAAATCCTGGAAGGCTGTGGTACCGTCCTCACGGTTATGATGGCGGGATGTAACAGTAAGAGAATGGACATAACCGGTTAGGAGGTCCACATAGACGGGGTCCTTCATCTGAATGCCCCAAAGACAGATGTTCCGGAGACGACGCTCCAGAGAACGGGACGGCCTGTCGCCGCCTATCCACAGAACGCAACCCACCGGCTTTCCGTCTTTCTCCAGACCGAATGAAATGAGTTCTTCTGATGAATCCATACTGACATTGACCTTGTCCGTCGTCTTCATCTGCGGAGTAAACAAGCTTGTGACGTGCTGCACGGCATAGAATTTTGGACGGAGATAAACCGGTTCTTTCTTTCCGTTCATCCGAACCAGGCCAAACGACTGGAGCATCCAACCGTAGTTAAGGTCCACCATAGTGAAGAAGGAGTAGGGAATGCCCAAGCCGAAATGGTTCATCGCTTGCCGCAGGTCCCATTTCGCCTGCTTGTACTCGTCCCACTCTATGTTTTTCATGGCATGGCCGTATTCTAGCTGGCCGGGGCATCCCGTCTCGCCCTGCAAGAGGACGATAGAAGGGTTGTAGGCATCCACATCTTCGCGAAGCTTTTTCACGGCAGGAATAACTGCTTCCGGAATGGGCCAGTAGGCGTGGTAGGTCAAATAATCGATGTAAGGAATGCCGCCTGCCTTGTCTATGAGTTCCAGGGCCTGCCGGATGTATTCCCTGTCCGGGCTACAGCTGCCGAAGGCGGCAATTTTCGCCTCGGGATCGACCTCCCGGATAACTTGTGCCGTTCGGATGAACAGATTGGCATACAGGGGGTATGAATCCAGATTCTTGCTTCCGTCCGGCTCGTTCCAGACTTCCCACATCGTTACCTTTCCTTTGTAACGTTTAACGCAAGCCTTGACATATCTGAGCCAGGCGTCCATAACCGGACCGTCCGGGAAAATTTTTGCGTTAAGGTCATGGCCGAAGCCGGAATAAATAGGGTTTCCGTAACAAAGGCACATCCAAGGATGGATTCCCTCGGCAAGAAGACCGTCCACGTGGGCGTCCAGCCACTTGAAATCATATTTTCCCTCTTTCTGCTCTGTCTTTGCCCAGCCGCTCTGCAGCCGGCCATATCCGACCCCGGTCTGACCGACGTACTGACGGAAATTCTCGAAAACGGCATAGTCCCGGTCCATAGTCTCCACGCCCACGGACCACAGGGACGGGGCGTCCATGGAGGACTCCATGGCACGCAGTTCCCCTACCACTGGCAGCGGAGCAGGATGCGCCCTGAGATTTTCCCAGGTAACGGATTTCTTCAATTCCTGTCCGGCCGATGAAACGGCCAGA
>DGVM01000142.1 GCA_002395925.1 Bacteroidales bacterium UBA4284 | reverse complement strand
TCGTCCACGGCATTTTCGATCAGGATGTAGAAATGGTCGTCTTTCCCCTCCACCGGCGCCGTGGTGATGAAGGGAGCCGGGACCGTATCGCAGGCTGCCAGCCGCTGCGGCAGGCAGTTCTTGACGACCAAAGCGCCTTTCTGCCCCTTCGAAGGGATATCCAGATAGGTCAGCAGCGGCTGGTCCACGGTCGTTACCAGCCGGAGCGTATCCATCTCGTCACGCAGGGGGAAATAGTCGCGGACGATGACCTGCATCGTATCGTGCTGTGCCAGGCAGGGGCTCGCCAGGGGCGCCTGGTCAAAGAGCGGCATCGGGGCCACTTTCACGCCGCGGCCGCAGGAGGCGGCCATGAGCAGCATCAGAAAAAGGATATACTTGCGCATTATTGTCAGGGATTACTGAAGGAATACCGCGGAGGAACAAGCTCCCAGCGTAACGGATCCTTTCGAGACCGTCACGGTTCCATTCGATACGATCAATTTATCGGTTTTATAGTTGCTGAGCGAGAGCGTCGGAGCAGATGAACTGAAGTTGTGAATGACCAACACCGACTGCCCCTGATAACTCATCTTCCAAAGAGCCACAGAGGAATTCGGGCTTGACAGCACCTCCATTTCTCCAAGAGCCAACGCTTTCCAGCCATTGCGGGCTTTGGCGAAATCACGATACACCCGCAGGAGGGAAGATGCGTTTTGTTCCTGCGCTTCCACAGAGATGTCGGCTGAAAGCATTGCATTGTCCACTTTACCGCTCAGCGCAGCGCTGGGAACACTCCCTTCGCGCGTCCATTTGATAGGTGTACGGACATATTCATCGCCCTTGCTCTTGTTTCCCCAATAACCTAATTCTTCACCCTGGTAAATATAAGGCTTGCCAGGAGAAGTGAGTAAAACGGCCGCTGCCAATTTTTCTTTGGCCAAGGTGCGGCCCAAGTCGTTGGCAGCACGGTCTTCGTCGTGGTTGGTGAGCTTGATGGCATCGATGAAGTCCGGCCGATACTTGCGGAACTGATCCTGGAAATAACGCACGGTCGAAGCAAAATCGTCGCCCTTTCCCTTGCTGATACGATCCTTGAGGGTGTACCAATAGTAGAAATTGAAGTTTGACGGCATAGCCTCATAGTATGGTGCCATCTTCTCAGCATCATCACACCAAGCTTCCGCCACCATATAAAAGTCACCCTCGCCACCGTTGGCCTTCCACTTCGTGTTACAGCGGTCGTACCACTGTTTGAGGAATTTGACATTGGCGGCAGTATTGTTCTGGTAGATCCAGATTACGGCGTCAAGGCGAAGGCCGGCAACTCCCATATCAATCCATTTATCGGCAGCCGCAGCCAATGCTTTGAAAGCAGGAGATGTGCCCGCAGAAGCGGCCTCGCCAAAATAAAAGTCAGGCATGGAGCCATCGAAACTGGCATAATAAGAAATCGCATCGCCGCCGAAGGTAATATCGGCCGCCTGGCTATTGTTGAGAGAATACGGGGTACCGAACTTGATGCCATTGCCGTTGCCGCCCCACTTGGTACCGTCAGCCCAATTTGTACTGGTACATACCAAAAAGCCCCAGTCGGTATCGATATCAAGCGTAATCTCGTAGATGTTCGTACCCGTTGTATAGAGGCCCACATGCTGTGAAACGTTGCCATACCAAAGCCAACATTTCGGATTCTGGGTATTGGGGCCTTGCACAGGATCGCTTGTCTCGGTTACTGTCACGGTTTTGGCACCCATATCCACCTTGAAATGAAGGCGGCCCTTGTAGCCGATCGCACCCGAGGAAACTGAGTACCAATTACCCATGCCTCCTGTAATGTAATTCCCGGACTTATCGGAGGTCACATAGAAATCGCCATACGGGCCGGAAGGATCGGCCATGGCCTGCTTGAACCATTGATTATCCTTTCCCGAATGGTTAAGAACAAAATCAAGATAAATGCCTATATTCTTAGCCTTCGCCTTAGCGATCAGGTCTTGCAGATCAGCCTCCGTGCCCAGTTTGGCGCTGACGGAAGTATAGTCGTTCACGTTGTAACCGTGGTATGACATGGCGTCGTGGATCGGAGAGAGCCACAGTGCCGTAGCGCCGATGCTGTCGAGGTAGTCGAGGTGCTGTGTGATGCCCTTGATGTCGCCCCAGCCATCGCTGTCGCTGTCGGCAAAACTATAGACATTGAGCTGGTAGGTAATGCCCGAGAGTTTCACCTTCGACGCTTCATTCCGCCATGACTCATCAGGGGTGACAGGGCCGATGGGATCAATCGGATTTTCGTGGTCATCGGGTTCTGGCTCCACCTGAGGACAGGCGGTCAGCAGCAGGGCCGCAAAGGCCAGTGCCGCGATATGGAAAAATCGTTTCATCATAACCTTCAAAGATAAAGAAATGTCTGAAAATATCCAAAATAATAAGGGCTCCGCTTGCGCTGGTTTGCCGATACGCCCCTTGCGCAAAAAGATAACATTTTATTGTTTTGTTATCAGATTTTGCTATATTTGCAAAAAATACAAAGCGATGAGCACAGCAACACCCCGCACCGGAAAAGTCCAGACCATCCTCCGGATGAGTGCTGAGACTTACGAAGCCATCCGCCGCGCCGCGCGACGGAGTGGCCGTTCCTTCAACCGCTACGCGGTCGAAACCCTGGAAGAGGCCGTCAACCCTCCCGAAAAGAAAATCAGCCTGAAGGGTGTCCTACTGGATCCCGAATGGTATTCTTTTATGATTCCGTCTCTCGATCTCACGGAAGAAGAAATCCGTGAGGATCCCCGTCTTTCAGCAATCCTCGGCTTATGAAACACGCTTTTCTTGATACCAATATTCTGGTGGACCTTGTTTTGGAAACCAGACCGTCGCACAAGTATGCAGAGCAAATCATCCGAGCCGTTCAAACCGGCAGACTGCTCGCTTATGCTTCCACGCAATCACTTCTGGATCTCTCCTATATCCTTACCCGCGGTTGCAAGACAAAAATCTCAGAGATTGGCAAACTTATGCAAAAGTTCTCCAATACGCTGATCATCTGCGACACGGTTAAACATTTCATATCCCTGGCAGCGGCACATTACACGAACGACTTCGAGGATGCGGTTCTTGCCGCCACGGCTATGGACGCCTACTGTGACGTAATCGTCACGGGAGACAAGGATTTCGACGATCCCTTCGGCCTGCCGATCGTCAGCCCCGACGAATTTTGTCGGGAGTTTTTCGAAGAATACGACTAAAAAATGCCCGGGCCGTTAAGACCCGGGCATCGTTTTAAATGACAGGAAGGCTACTCAACGGTAGCGGTTCCTGCGTTGAAGTCAAGCGTGACTTTCTTGCCGGCATCGACAGTAACACGTTCCTGGTCGTTTCCGGCACCACGGTAAGCGATCTGGCCGTCGAAGAAGACGAACTCACGAGTCCACCAGTCGCTGGTTGCAATGGAACTGTCCGCATACAGGCGAATCTCGCCCGCACCCGTAGTAGTTCCGACAACCTTGTTGCCCTCAACGGTAAATGCCACGGGATCCGCGCTCCAGCCACCGAAGCAGTCGCCTTTGCCGTAGACCTTGGCGGGCTCAACGCACAGTTTGCCGTTTTCGACATCCACATAGATCATGTAAACGCCGTTGGCGGCAACCACGAGATTTCCGTCACCGTCATTCTCAAAGCCGGTGTTTGTAGCCAGCGATCCGAACTGACCACCGTCCCAGGCCTTATTCGAATTGAATTTCATACCCTGGCCTGCTTCGATATAACGGATAGCCCAGAACTGACCCGGTTTTGTCGCGACAGGAATCATTTCAATGCTGTTGGCAGCCCAATCCCAGCCACCGACAGCTGCCCCGACAATGTACATGTTATCAGGAAGCGTGGGTGCCTCCCCGTCACCGGTAATCGTACCTGTGCCGGCATTGAGGTCAAGCGTAATCACCTGATTGGCCATCACGTCGGGAGCAGGAAGCTCATCCAGGATACGGGGCGTGATCTTACCATCAATGATGTTGAACTCACGGGTCCACCAAGCGGATGTGGCAATGCTCGAGGCGGCATACATACGCAACTTGCCGGACTTGGGTGCGGTAATCTTGAGCGTTTGGCCATCGGCCTCGAAGAGGTTGGCTTCAACTGCCTCATCCCAACTGCCAAAGGCATCACCGATACCATAAATCCTGGCCGGTTCGACATGCAGCATATCTCGTTTGAGATCGATGTGAATCAGGTAGAAACCATCTTCATCAACACAGAGATTGCCGTCGCCATCATTGTAGAAACCATCATTGAGACCCAGCGCACCGAACTGGCCGCCGTCCCAATCACGGTTTTTGTTGAATTTGACGCCATTGCCGGCCTTCAGGTAACGGACCGTCCAGAACTGGGCTTCAGCTTCAGCGCCCCATTCCGGCTTGTGAAGCACCTGCGACAGTTCGACGACACCGTCAGAGCCCCAATCCCAACCGCCGAAATCGGAGCCGACCATATAGAGATGATCCGGGAAATTGAGAACCTTAACCTTGTAAGTCTGATCAAGCAGGTTGAGCGTAATGTTGTAATAAAGGGCTTCCTCGGTCGCAGGACCAATGTTGAATGCGCCCACAGCGTCGTTATGTGCCATGAGGAACTTGCCTTCATAAGCAGTTTCGCCATTTTCGAAAGCGCCGATGAAAACATTGTTCCAGAAGTCATCGGATGTGTATGCCGAGCCGGGAGCAATCTTGAACCAGTTGTCGACGCGGTTGCCAGCGTCATCCACGGGGGCAGGAATGGTCGTAGAAACGATCGGATCATCATAGAAGTCCTTGCCACTGGCATTCTTGAATTCATAGCTCTGATCCGTGCTGCTCCAGCCATTGGCTGCTCCGACGTAGAAGTAACTGCCATCAAGCACGGGCGCTTCAGGCGTTACGATCACATTGAAATCATTGGAAATGAGTTTAAAGCCTTGTCCCTCGATCTGAACGGAACTCTTCACCACGGCCGACATGGTACGGGGCACGGGTTTTAGACCGAACATACTGGATACGACTTCCTGCAGTTCCTCCTTTGAGACCTGAAGATTCTCGTCGGCGGAAAGGCTGCTTTTGCCATCCAGAATCACGGTAAAGGGACCGAATGTGGCATCCTCCGGCAGGGTGGATGCGCCAAGGCTGGCGATTGCAACGAGATCACCGGTTACATCACCGATGACGATACCGGGAACAGCATTGACCGTGAATGATTCCGGGAGAGTGCGCGCATCCTCCTGGGGATACGACTGAGGATCGGCTGCGGGCTCAAACGGCTGCTCACAGGCTGTAAACACGAGCGCGGCAGCTATTAAAGTATACAATAATTTCTTCATAATGCTTCCTATTATTTAACCTCTCCGGTGTTGTAGTTGAAGTCCACATACAGTTTCTGGCCATCAGCGCCCTGCACGGAATAGGCAGCGCCCTTGCTTTCAGCCCAGTTGTTCGGAATGTCGACATTACGGAAATAGAGACCTCCCTGGTAGAGGGTGAATTCGGTCCGCCACCAGTCAAGGCCCGGAACGAGAATGTAGGCACGAAGCTCACCACCGCCGACAAACGCAGGCGACACGTGGACACCATCGTTACCGGGGATCAGCTCCCAATTCTCATCGCCACCCGTCCATCCACCGTTAGCACACGCGCCAATGATGAAGGCACGGCCGGTTTCGACCTTAAGACTATACTCAATGGTCTGGCCAGTGACAGTCGCTTCGAAATGAAGGACGTACCAACCGGGGGTTCCGATGACAATATTGTCATCATCTTCTTTACGGGAGATACCGGCATTCGCGTTGTCAACAATCTTCGTGAGTGCGCTATATCCTCTCCAATCACCTTCAGCTTCGCCCCACTTGAAGCCATTGTCGTTTCCACCGCCATTGTAAACAAGCGTGTAATACTCGCCGGGGATACCATAAACGGCGGCCACGGGCTTCCAAGTACTCCAGGCCTTTCCGATGTTGGCGCCCACCACATAGATATTGTCCTTGAACTCAACCGGAGGAAGAGCAAAGCTGGTGGTCACGGCATTGAGCGTGATCACATTGGAGGCGATACTCACATCGGTGTTCTTAACTCGGGCGATGACACGAAGGTATACCGTCTCGGTGATGGGGAAAGAGGCGGCATCCTTGCCGCTGAGCGAAGTCACGAAAGCGGCGAATTCTTCCGCATTCAGTTCGATGCGGGCAGAGGTGGAAGCCAGACTGAACGTCTCGTAATTGCCCTCGTTCTCAAAATCGTTTACCAGGGAGAGCTGGGTCGTATAGAGCACAGGGGCCGTGAAGCCGAAGTCCGGTTGCGAGCAGGTCAGCACCACGACCGACGAATTGTCGAGGTCATAGTTGCTATTGGCAAATGCGGGTGTGTTGAGCACAAACGTCGTAGGATGGTCGTTGAGCGTGACTATCTCACGGAAGTCATTGCAGGAGACTGTCGTGATCAAGCACAAGGCCGCTGCCAACATATAAAATATCTTTTTCGTTTTCATTACTGCGTCTGTTAATAACCGCTGTTCTGCGTAAGGTTGGGATTGGCCACGATATCGGTCGTGGGAATTGCGAAGATGTTACGGAAGGCGGCAAACGGAGTTCCGCCATACACATCAGACGAGCCTTTATAGGTCCAGGTGTAGTTGGTGTTGCCTCCGTAATAGCCGAAGCGGATGAGGTCCGAACGGCGTCGGCCCTCAAAGTAGAATTCGCGGCTCCACTCATCGCAGATCGTCGCAAGATTGGCCTCATACAGGGAAGAGGCATGCGCACGTGCGCGCAGGGCGTTGATCTTCGCCAGTCCATCATCCGTTGCCTTGCCGCCATTCAGACGGGCGTCAGCTTCTGCGTAGGAAAGATAAGCCTCCGCAACACGGAAGAAGAAGAAGTCGGCATCCACATACTGGGAATCATGCGAGAGTCCGCCGTTACTGTAAATATTGTTGAATTTCGTTACGGCAAAACCATTGGTAAAAGTACCGACCTTATCGATGGTATACGTTCTGCCGACACTCTCAAAGAGCGCACGATCGTCACCGGCCGCAGCCTGCATGTCGGCAGGAAGCGTCTCAAGCGGGGCGTTTCCACCGGGGAAGAATTTGTCGACGAGTTCAGGCAGCGCACGGTTGCCGTTCCACGCCTCGGACGTTCCCCAGGCAGGGAGGTTGGCATCGTGAGTGGAAGCGATCAGGAACAGCGTGCAACCCCAGCTTGCCGTCTTGGCACCATCCTGAATAAGGGAGAAGATGCTTTCAACCTGGGCGCCACTGCTTCCGTTATCGCCCATAAACAAGCGTTCGTAAGCGGTGTATCCATTTACCGGTGCAGCTGTGAACAGTTTATAAGGCGAGTCGATCACCTTCTGGGCATATTCCTTCGCTTTCGCCCACTGGGCCGTACCCGTATAGACTTCAGCATTGAGATACAAGCGGGTCAGCAGCGTCCAGGCAGCCACCTGGTCGACGCGGCCGTAGCCGTCCTGACCTTCGCTGGAGACACGTGCGGGGGCAAGTTTACTCTCGATATCAAGAAGTTCAGACTCGATGAAATCGTAGATCTCAAAACCGGTGTATCCGTCTTCATTGATGCGTCCCCTTGCTGCGGGTTCGCCAGACGAATCAAAAACTTTGATGAACGGGATTCTGCCACCGAAGCCGTCAAGGGCAAGATAGTACTCAAGGGCACGGAGAAAACGAATCTCGGCGACCTTGACCTGGTCGGCTCCCAGCTCTTCTGCCATGGCCAGATAATGGTTGCAATAGGTAATGGCCGTATAGAGGCGGTAGTAATAACCGCGCAGCATCGGGTGCGAACCGTCATAGGAATTGAAATTGAAGCCGGAGATGCCTTCATCACCCCAAGCGCAGATGGCCTCATCAGAAGTAAGCTCATTGGAGTTCCACATCTGACGGACAAAGCCGGACGTACCACCATCGATACCGTCCACATCCACGTCGCCGTCCACGTCGCTGTTGCCTGCCATTGCGAGTGTCGCATAGCACTTGTTGAACATGTTGTCAAGCGTCGCGGCGTTATCGATAACCTTATAGTTGGGATCGATAGGAGTCACATCCAGGTCACCGACGCAGGCAGTGGTTCCAAAAGTCAGCGACAACGCTGCAAGAGAACCAAGAAGTATGTTTTTCATGTTACTTTTCATGACCGTATCGGATTAAAAGTTAAAGTTGACACCCAGGACAAACGTAAAGGGGCGAGGATAGATGTTATTGTCAATTCCGCC
>DGVM01000017.1 GCA_002395925.1 Bacteroidales bacterium UBA4284 | reverse complement strand
GTATTCGTAATTATTCACCGAAAAGAAGTTTGCGGGTAACGGGACGGAGATATTCGCAGATAAGCGAGTCAAAGGTCTTGTCGGTCATGCTCACAAAGTAGCTGCCGTCTTTGGGACCGATGGTGAAACCGCCTGCGATTTTCTTGCTGAAGCTTGCCTGGACAGGGGAGCCGAGCGCCTTCGACAGGCTGGCGGACACCCAGGGCTCAAGCTGCTCCTTGAGGCTTTCCGGCAGCACCAGGGCGATGTCGGCGCCTTCTGTCGCGCTGAAGCGTTCGGCAACCTTCAGGATGATTTCCTTAAGGAAGTCGGGATTCGATGTAAAGTTCTGCGATGCGATTTTGGCAACGAGCAGATTCTCGATGTCGGAACGGGTTGCCTGGAGCGCCTGGGCGGATGCCATGCGCACATCGGCTTCGGCCTTCTGGAGCAGGGATTCGGCTGTCTTCTTGGCTTCTGCGACGATGCCCTCTGCCTCGTTGCGGGCGGAGCTGACTATGCTCTCCGCCTGCTCGCGGGCCTGTGCGAGAATGCGGTCGCCTTCTTCGCGTCCCTTGGCAAGACCTTGATTGTAGAGTTGGTCGGTTAGTTCCTGTAATTTGTTCTGCATAATTATATATTGTATCAATTGTTATCCCAGGAAGCCCAGCAGTATGCCTGCAGCTACCGCGGAGCCGATTACGCCGGCGACGTTGGGTGCCATGGCGTGCATCAGGAGATGATTCTTGGGGTTGGCCTCGCGTCCTGCCATTTCCGATACTCTCGCACTGTCGGGGACGGCGGAAACTCCGGCGTTTCCGATGAGCGGATTGATCTTGCGTTCGGGACGTAGGAACAAGTTCCAAATCTTAACAAAAAGTACGCCGCTGGTAGTGGCGATTATGAAAGAAATCAGGCCGAGAAGGAATATTTTCACGGAATTCCCGGTAAGGAACTGGTCGGCCTGCGTGGACGCTCCGACGGTAATGCCTATGAGCATGGTGACCACGTCGATCATAGGGCCGGCGGCGGTATTGGCGAGGCGGCGGGTAACACCCGACTCCTTGAGAAGATTGCCGAAAAACAGCATGCCGAGCAGGGGGAGTCCGGAAGGTACGATGAACGCAGTGCAGATGAAGCCGACGATGGGGAAGATAATCTTCTCTTTCTGACTGACTTCACGCGGCTTGGGCATTTCTATCAGGCGCTCCTTCTTGGTGGTGAGCAGGCGCATGATAGGTTTCTGGATGACAGGAACGAGGGCCATGTAGGAATACGCGCTCACGGCAATAGCGCCCATGAGTTCGGGAGCGAGCTTGGAACTCAGGAAGATGGCGGTCGGTCCGTCGGCTCCACCGATGATGCCTATCGCACCTGCTTCGCTGGGAGAGAATCCGAAGGCGAGGGCAAGCATGTAGGCCCCGAAAATGCCCATCTGGGCTGCGGCGCCGATGAGCATCAGTCGCGGCTGCGAGATGAGGGCGGAAAAGTCCGTCATGGCACCGATTCCCAGGAATATAAGCGGGGGATACCATCCTTGCCGGACACCCTGGTAGAGGATGTTGAGTACGGACCCTTGTTCGTAAATGCCTATGTTGAGACCCTGAAAAATGGGAATGTTGCCTATGATGATGCCGAAACCTATGGGTACCAGCAGCATGGGCTCCCATTCCTTTACTATGCCCAGGGTGATGAAGACTATTCCGATCAGTATCATTACCAGATGCTGCCAGGTGCAGTTGGCGAATCCGGTAAACTGCCAGAATTGAGCGAGTGAATCTATAACCTGCTCCATCAGCTTAATCTCACAAGTTCCGCTCCTTCCAGTACGGAATCACCTTTGTGCACGAGGATGGCGGCTACGGTGCCGTCTGTCTCCGCCTGGATCTCATTTTCCATCTTCATCGCCTCGAGAACCGCAATCTTCTGGCCTTTCTTGACAGCCTCGCCTTCCTTGACGTCGATGCTGATTATGACACCGGGAAGGGGAGAACATACTGTAGTGCCGGCCCCGGAAGGCGCTGCCGCAGGTGCAGAAGCAGCCGCGGGTGCAGGAGAAGACGGTGCCGGCGCGGGCTGCTGGGCCTGGACAGGTGCCGCCGGAGCCTGACGGGGAGCATCTGAGAGTTCTACTGTATATGACACGCCGTTGACGCTCACGTTTGCCGTGCGCTCCTCGATGCCGAGGATATCCACTGCGTATTCTTTGCCGTTTAAGCTAAACTTGTAACTTTTCATTTTGTAAGTGGTTTCTTTCTGAGGTTAAGGGACTTGTCGGACCATGACGAGGGGAGGTCACGCCTTATTGTAATGAACCCTGGTTCATAGTCATGAACAGATTGGGAAAGGTACATGTGCAGGGCGGTTGCGATAACCGCAGCCACTTCTTCCGTGTCGTCGTCGGACAGGCAACGGTCGAGCGCAAGGGCTATCACCGCGGCCGTCTCGGGGTCCGGGTTGCCGGAGGGCTTTCTTTTTTTGCGCTGCAGTTTCCCCGTGAAGATGGCTCCCGACAATGAATACAGTCCGTAGAGAATGAGGAGAGCGGAGAAAACTACAGTCACGGCTACGATGGTCAATGTCAGGCCGTGCGGGTCGTTGAGCATTTCAAGAATCATCATAACGGCATGTTATCGTGTTTCTTGGCCGGTATCTCCTGACGTTTTCCTTCAAGTACTTCGAAGGCTCTGGCAACGCGGAATCGGGTGTTGGCCGGCTCGATGACGTCTTCGATGTAACCCTTCTGGGCTGCCTGGTAGGGGTTGCAGAACAGGTCGTTGTATTCTTGCTTTTTGCGCTCGATTAGTTCGGCCTGCTTCGTCGGGTCTTCTTCTGCCTTGATTTCTTTGGCGTACAGGACTCCGACAGCCCCGTCCGCGCCCATCACGGCGATGTTGGCAGAAGGCCATGCGTAGTTGATATCACCGCGCAATTGCTTGCAGCTCATGACTATATGTGCTCCTCCGTAACTCTTGCGCAGGGTCACGGTCACTTTGGGCACGGTAGCTTCGCCGTATGCATAAAGGAGTTTGGCTCCATTGCTTATGACTCCGCCGTATTCCTGCTGGGTCCCGCAAAGAAAGCCAGGTACGTCCACAAGTGTCAGCAGGGGGATGTTGAACGCATCGCAGAACCTCACGAAACGGGCACCCTTGCGGCTGGCGTTTATGTCGAGCACGCCGGCAAGCACACCGGGCTGATTGGCGACTACGCCTATGCTGCGGCCGCAGACGTGGGCAAAGCCCACTATAATATTCTTCGCAAAGTCTTTGTGGACCTCGAAGAAATCGCCGTCATCGACGACTGAACGTATTACGGCATACATGTCGTAGGCCTTGTTGGGGCTGTCGGGTATGATGCCGTTCAGGCTTTCATCGGTGCGGCCTGCAGGGTCGTCCGTAGGACGGATGGGGGAGGAGCCGAGGTTGTTCTGCGGCAGGAAGCTCAACAGACGCTTGATGCTCTCTATCGCCTCTTCCTCTGACTGGGCGGTAAAATGCGCTACGCCCGACTTGGCGGCATGAATCCGGGATCCTCCGAGTTCTTCTTGGGTAACGGATTCTCCTGTAACGGATTTCACAACGGCAGGGCCGGTGAGGAACATGTAGCTCGTTTTGTCCACCATCAGCGTAAAGTCGGTGAGCGCAGGGGAGTACACGGCACCGCCGGCGCAGGGGCCCATTATCAGGCTTATCTGCGGAATCACGCCGCTGCTCAGGATGTTGCGCTCGAATATTTCGGCATATCCGGCAAGAGCGTCGATGCCTTCCTGTATGCGCGCGCCGCCGGAATCGTTGAGCCCTATGACGGGAGCTCCGACTTTGAGGGCAGTGTCCATGACCTTGCAGATCTTCTCCGACATGGTTTTGCTAAGAGAACCTCCGTTCACTGTAAAGTCCTGTGCGTAAACGAAAACCAGCCTGCCATCTATAGTGCCCTGGCCGGTGACTACTCCATCGCCGTCGGTATGTGTTGCGTCCATGCCGAAGTTGGTGCAGCGATGCTGGACGAACATGTCGAATTCTTCAAAACTGCCGGGATCAAGGAGCAGGGCCAGACGCTCGCGCGCCGTCAGCTTGCCTTTTGCGTGCTGTGCGTCTATCCGCTTCTGACCTCCGCCGAGGCGGGCAGCCTCCCGCCGTTCTACAAGTTGTTCTATTTGTTTACTCTGTATGCTCATGCGAAAAATATATTATTCAAAGAGGTTGCCGGATGTCCAGCCGACAGAGATTCCGTATTCGCCGTGTTCGTTGGGAGCGACTACGAAATCGACATATCTGGACTCGCCGGTCCCGGGAGTCTGCCAGGGGAGGCCTTCATTGACGGCTGTAATCGTACGCTTCCAGAATTCGGAACTGCTGCTGAGTTTTTCACCGTCGATGCTGGCCCAATTGAGGCGTACTCCGTCGGAAGGTGTCGTGAAAGTTATTTCGACGTCGAACGTTATGCCCTTATCGCGGCCAAGAATAGGCCTTGTTATTGTACTTTGAAGCTTCGTAGCCCGGAATGCCGCCTTGTAATGACCGTCGCCGGGCAGCCAGGAGAATGTGAGGGTATCGCTGGGGATCTCTTTGTCGAAGCGGATTTCGGACCTGCGGTTGGAACGGTCGCGGAGCTGGCAGTTCACAAGAATGTACTCCTTAACGTCCGACCTGCAGACTACCTGGACATTTATTTTGCCGTCTGTCGAAGGGGGGACCGATATGACTCTTCCTGCCGGCTCGTCGATGCCTGCCCGCTCGACGCAGGAGACCGCAAAAAGGGTCAAAATAGCGGCAAAAATCGACTTAACAAAAATGTTATAATGCATTACAAAAATGTTTCTTATTCTTATTTGCAATTATTTAGGTAATTGTTTATATTTTCGAGCAAAAAGGCGAGTGCGCGCTCTGCAAAACGCCTGATATTGGCACTTCTGCCATTATTGTAGTGGTATAAAAGGGTGTTCGTACCGCCAGGTCCGCTGACTCCTATCCATACCGTGCCCTCGGGATAGCGCTCGTCTCCGCCCTCGGCAAGACCCGTCGTCGAGACGGCGAAAGTGCTGCCCGTCACACGGCGTACTCCTTCTGCCATGGCGGCGGCCACCTCGGAACTTACGACCCCGCAGGAAGCGATGGTCTGTGGCGGCACACCCAGGATGTTCTCTTTTAGGGAAACGGAGTAAGATGTCACGGAACCCAGGTACCAGGCGGATGAACCCGACACCAGGGTCAGCAGGTGAGATATCTGCCCTCCGGTGCAAGATTCCGCTGCGCTCAGGGTCATTCCTGTGCCGGATAGAACGCCGGCTATTTTTTCCTGGATTCTCATTTTGCTCTGGATGAAAGGTGTTTGAGTATTTTACCGACCAGCCGGGGGCCTTCGCGGACGAGTCCCATGCGGACTTCGACCAGAGAAGCTCCATTGTCGAGGGCTTCGGCTGCCTGCTGTGGCGTTTTAATATGGCAATTAGCGATAATTGGCAAACGGCCTTTGGTATAATCGCGTATAAAGCTGATCTGCTTGATGCTGCGGGCCTCGATTCCATCTATGCTGTTGAGCATGCAGTAATCGCAGATTTCTTCGATCTGGTCGGCGGACAGGACCTCGGGTATCTTGACTACGATGGGCTTGTAATCTTCGTATGTAAGCCTGGCGTCGAGTATATCGTCAAAGATCTCCATGTCCGGATTGTCGGAGATGTCGATTACAAAGAAATCACAGAAGTCGTAGGCGAGGCAGAACGCACGAAAGTAATCACCCGATATGCATGGGGCCAGGATGTCGTTCTGCGGGTCTTTCTGGAGGTGGGAGAGAGCCTTGCGCAACGATGCCAGATCAGCGAACGGGCCGGTCTCTACAAAGCTGAATCCCAAATCGTTGAGATCGTTGTACAGCTCTCCTTTGACATCCAGTCCGGCACCGAGTCCGACGGGATTGTAGAACTGCAGGCCGAATACCTCGCGTTCCAGTCCGGCAGGGCGGTTGCCATGGATCAGGCGGTTCACAAAACGGCCGCCGGGGATTTTTCCTTCGAATTTGAAATAACCCAGAGCGATAGCACTCGCCTTCTCGTTGTCGGCGATGCGCTTTGTTATTGGCCTGATAAGCAAACTGTACATATGCAGACCACAAATATAACGAAAATTACTTGAATTCCCTGTATGTTCCGTCGTCGAAAAAGACGACTATGCGGTCGATTGACGGGGCGGACGCGATTTCTTGCTGAAAGAGGCTTCCAAGACTCTCTCCGGCGCTTTCCTCTGCGGGAGACTGACGGTACATGCGGCCCTTGCCGGTAATCAGCCACTCCAGGCTCAGGGAAGGGTAGCAGCGCGCAAGGTTCTCGAAGAAATCGTAGCCGGGTTTGTTGCGTCCCGACAGGATATGTGAGATGCTGGCGCGGGATGCGCCAAGAGTGTCCGCAAGCTGCGACTGGGTGATATTTTCGGCCGAGAGAAACTTCAGCAAACGATCGTTCATATGCAGTCCGTTGTTTTTACAAAAGTAAAACAAATAATGAAAAATATCAAATGTTTGCTTGACAAGTTATCAACAAACAGATGTTTAAATATAGGGGGATTTTATCTAAAAATAACTTCATTTGAATATACTTAAATAGTTGATATATAAGTATTAAATTGGTGGTGATATAGCCCTTTGCCGGCCTGCGGCAGGGGAGAGAAGGCGTAAAACGCGGGTCAGCTGTTTGAGCTGTGAATTAGTTAAACTATATAAGTTACTGATTTATCGGGCATTATATTTTATTATCATTTGTTATAAGATTTTCTTATATCGTTTTGAACGGCGCCTGTTGAAGATAGGTCGAATCAGTGTTGATATTTTACAAATGTAACTTAATGTTTACTGTATTTTATTTCATTTTGTAAAACCAATTATTTGTAACTTTGCATCCAAGAAATTACACCGACAATGATTCCGGACATAAGTATAAAAGATTTCGATTACCAGCTTCCCGACTCGAGAATTGCAAAATATCCGTTGGAGCGCCGAGATGCGTCAAAATTGCTTGTATATAAGGATGGCGACTGCTCCGATCATATTTTCAGAGATATTCCTTCTCTTCTGCCTGCCGGAGCCCTTATGATATTCAATGACACCAAGGTTGTTCCCGCACGCTTGTTTTTTCGGCGCGAGAGTGGCGCTCACATTGAAATTTTTTGCCTGCAGCCGGTGGAGCCTTCGGAATACGTGAAGGCTTTCGACACCGTCGGAAAATGCTCATGGAAGTGCGTAATCGGCAATTCAAAGCGCTGGAAAGACGATGTCCTCACGCTCGATACCGATGATCCTGAGCTGCTTTCGGTCGCTTTGCGGGCACGCCTCATCGAACGGCAGGACCGTACCGGCACGGTTGAATTTACCTGGGAGGGCGATGTCCCGTTCTCCAGGATATTGGAAATGTGCGGCAGAATACCGATTCCACCCTATCTTGGACGGGAAACAGAAGCAATCGACCTGGAAC
Organism: Bacteroidales bacterium UBA4284; assembly: GCA_002395925.1. The sequence continues at coordinate 7,210 of DGVM01000017.1, read as the reverse complement.
GTTATCAGACCGAATACGCCCATGTAAGGGGCTCCGTCGCCGCTCCTACGGCAGGACTCCACTTTACCCGGGAGATCCTCGGGCAGATATCGGCAAGCGGTATCGAAACCGATAACGTGTGCCTGCATGTCGGCGCCGGCACTTTCCTCCCCGTAAAGAGCGAGAAGATATCCGGCCATCCGATGCACAGGGAGCCGTTCGTAGTGAGCAGGGAGCTCCTGGTAAAACTCGCGCGCCGGGACAGGCCTGTCGTTGCCGTAGGAACCACATCTATACGCACCTTGGAGTCACTGTATTACGCAGGGGCCTGCTGCATCGAAAACGGCTTCCCGGACGACGTTGGCCAGTGGGCTCCATACGAAAGGGACTGGACTTACAGCACGCAGGAGACACTGACGGCCATCATCGATTACCTCGACCGCAACGGCCTTTCCGAATTCAAGACAGGAACCCGTATAATAATAGTACCGGGGTTCAAATTCCGCATCGTCGATGCTCTTGTGACCAATTTCCATCAGCCCCAGAGCACTTTGTTGCTGCTGGTCAGCGCTTTTGTAGCAGGGGACTGGAAAACCATCTACTCCCACGCGTTGGAAGGCGGATATCGTTTCCTGAGTTACGGCGATTCTTCGTTGCTATTCAGAAGATAATTTCGTAATTTTGTGGTTGCACACATAAGTAATCAGCCATGAGCGATCTTTCCGAATTTGAGGATATACGTCCCTATAGTGACGAAGAAGCAGTTAAGGCGCTGGACAGAGTGTCCCGCCATCCGATGCTCCCCATCATATCTAAGTACCTGTTCCCGAAAAGCAGTGTCGATACGCTTGCCCAGACCCTGAGAAGCGTGCGAAGCATTGATGAGTTCCAGGCGATTGTCATGATCGACGTCATCAACGCCGTTCTCGCCAGGACCTCCGAGGGCTTCACTTTCAGCGGCATGGACAATCTGTCCGGAATCGACGGCAAGTTCCTCGCAGTCTCCAATCACCGCGACATCGTACTGGATCCCGCGCTCATCCTCTACGCCATGCACGCATCCGGACTGCCTTTCGCCGAATTGTGCGTCGGCAGCAACCTTCTCTCCAGCCGCTTGGTGGAGGACCTCATGAAATCCAACCGCATGATCAAGGTCATCCGCGGAATCAGCGCCCGCCAGATGTACCTCAATTCCCATACCCTTTCCAAGTATATACGCCTATCCATTACGTCCGGCACCTCCTCAATATGGGTCGCCCAGAAAGAAGGACGCGCCAAAAACGGTCTGGATAAAACCGAGCAGGGTCTTCTCAAAATGTTCGACATGAGCGGAGAAAGGGGCTTCGAAGAGAATTTCCGGGAGCTGAACATAGTTCCCATGAGCATATCCTACGAATACGAACCGTGCGACAGCCGCAAGGCCAGGGAACTCCTGATAAGCCGTGAAGGACCTTACGTAAAGAAGCCCAAGGAAGACCTGCACAGCATTCTTACCGGCATACGCCAGAACAAAGGACATATCCACCTTAACGTTGGAAAGCCCCTCACGGGTGAGGAAATCGCAGAGGCCGCGGCACTGAACGGAAACGACCGCTATCAGCATCTTCGCGGCATACTCGACGAACGCATCCGCGGCGGTTACAAGCTGTGGAAAACCAATTACATGGGCTACGACCTCATGAACGGCACGACACGCTTCCTTGGCGTAAAATACCTTCCCGAGGATCTTGATGCGTTCCGTAAATATACGGAGCACAAGCTCCAGAAACTCGAAAGGCGCCTCGATCGAGACGCCCTCCGGGATATATTCTGGCATATCTACGGGAACCCCGTAGAGTCCGTAATCAAATAACGATAGACAATCCGGCGTTGATGACCGTAGAGACAGCCTTCTGAGGAATGTGTGTCTCGGGGTGAGGGTTGGCCAGCAGGTTGTCCACTCCTACATGGAGATTGAATATGGGCAGCCTGAGATTGAGTGCTGCTCCGAAGTCGGCTCCGTATGTGCCGTATGCAGCGGAGGCTGCAATGCTCAGGAGCTTGAAAGGAGTGAAGTCAATGCCAAAGCGGCCCTCTGAATAATTCTTCTGGAAAGTTCCGAGAAGACCCACGCTAAGTCCGTCATAGAAAGGCATGCGGTACTTGGTACCTGCGTGAATGGTATAGAGGAGAGGGCTGGAGTAGCGGTCTTTTTCGGTAGCCTTTATGGCAAGAGCCGTGGAATAGTCATCACCGTCAACTTCGCCCTTGAAATCCCACTCGCCAATGAATGCGCCGTTCCATGAGATGAATCCCAGGTCGGTGACGGAGGCGCTGATGCTCAGTCCGTCGAGAGGCTCGAGGGTAACACCGAAGTCTCCGGCAAGTCCCCAGCCGGCAATTGACTTGGGACCGAGGGATTTCCAATCCATGCCGCTCTCGCCCAGGCCTCTTATATTGCGGAGAAGCTCTTCGGCATCATAATACTTGCCGCCATCCTGGGTGTAAGAAGGAATATCGCTAAGTCCGAACGGCAATGCCGCCTGTATGGATGCATGGGTTTCCGCGCTGACGTCCTTGACTGAGCCGGGCTTGACGGAGAGGTCCCAATCCATATTGGCACCCGCAAGACCGACGAGACCCTTGATCCGGGCTCCGACTGTTACGAGGTCGCCGATTTTTTGCGAATAACCGAAGGCGACCTCAGAATAAGTCTGAGTACCGAAATTCAGTCCGGAGAAATTGTAAGTGCCTTCAAAGTTTCCTTCCTCCAGGGAAGTAAGTCCGCGCTTGATGAATCTGAATCCGTCGAGGGGGACGTTGGCGGCAATGTTTGACCTCAGATTGAGTTCCACGCTCCAGCGGTTGTTTTCGTTTTGGCGTCCGAATGCCAGGAGATTCTCGTTGAGCCCAAAATTGAGCCGATTGTCGGGCAGAAGCCCGGCAAGTGCCTCATCCATGGTGAACTCGTTGTTTACAAACGGAAAAACTACGCCGGAACCACTTTTCGCGGGTGCGATCAGGGAGCTCATCGGGAAATTGCTGTCAACTCCGACGGTTACATTTCCGATTCCGAGGCTGAGGAAGAAATATGAGTCTCCCTCAATGACTGCCGCAGGGTTGAGCCGGTAACCGTAAACGTAATTGTCGAGGAAATAAGCCGTCTTTAAATCCTGGGCCACCGCTGAGGAAAAAGCAGCGGTGGTTACCAGGGCAAGGGATATAAACAGTCTTTTCATTTACTTGACATTGACTATCTTGTCGACAGTAATCTCGAAGGGTGATGAACTCGTGAGCTCTGCCCCGTCCTTGGCGGAAGTCAGCACAAGGGTGAGATCTGCGCTTTCGATGTGGTTGACCTTTAGGCCGGACTTGTCTTCGACGCGCAATACGACGGAAGACTTGACGGGATTCTCGGGGGTACCTGCCTTTGCCGCATTCTGAGAGTTAGCGGTTATGCCGTCTTCATTCTTGGCTGAAGCCTGAATCTCGAAGGGGAGGGGATTGGTGATGGTGAGATACACATCGTATTTATCGAACATGTACTCGCTGAGACGGTCGAGATTAAGGTTCATATCGTGGAACGAACGATGGATGGTGATTTTAGTGCCCTTGGGGAAGACGAGTGCGGAGCAGTACTTGGCGCTTATTGTGAAATCGCCGCTTGCAGCTGCAGGTGCCGCTCCCTTGGTAGCCTCGGATACCTTGAACTCAAAAAGATCGATAGTATTGAATTTGCCGCCGATACGATCGTTCTGGAGAATGCTGGGAGCAAATACTTCGTCAGGCTTTTCGGTGCAGGGGATGTCCTTGTCTTTCTTGCCAATGAAAACGGTCTTGGTAGAAGCGGCGGGGATCTCAAACACCGGGAGCTTTTCCTCCGACAGATCGTCAATCTTGACCTTGGCCTCGAAGAGAACGGGTTTGTCGAGAGGGTTCTTGACGGTGAAGGCTATACCTGCATTCTCTGCGCTGCCTTCCATGGGCTTTACTATCTCGGGAAGTGATTCACCCTTGATTTCCAAGGTCTTGGAAAAAGTGGAACCGAGGCTTACATTCTCGGTGATTTGGCCGGCCTCGATTTCGATGATGTCCTTCTTGTCAAAGGAGAGCGCAGCTGAAGGGATACCCTTGAGTCCGACAAACTCCTTGGACGTTACGTTGGCAGTCTCATCAACTTTGACTTCCTGTCCGTTGAGAGAGTTCTTGAAAATTTCGCAGGACGTTGCCGCAAATAATACGGCAGCTGCAGCAAATAAGAATGACTTTTTCATAAAGGTATGATTGGTTTAAAATTAATTCGTCCCTAATTGTTGCAAATATACAATTATTTCTTAATCAGCATATAGTTAAAAGTAACTATTTCGCAGCTATTTTAATCTATTTTGCCACTTTGTGGCTTTTGTTATACAATTTATATTATGTTAATATGGATATATCGAAGACTGCCCTCCTCAAATAACTTACGAACAAGACCGAATTTTTTGTATATTTGTCAGCTATGCCGAGAAACAAAAAACTTGACATCGTCGTAAACGACGTAGTAATCGAAAACATCGCCGCCGAGGGCAAGGCAATTTCGCACGTCCGCCTTCCCGAGGACGACCCGCAGTCTGCCGGCAGGATTCTCTTTGTCGAGTTCGCCGTGCCCGGTGACGTTGTCGATGTACGTATAACCCGCAAGAAAAAGAGTTTTCTTGAAGGGCGCATCGTAAATATAAAAAAGCCTTCTGCTGACCGTCTGGAGCCATTCTGCAGTCATTTTGGAATCTGCGGCGGCTGTCGCTGGCAGCCTCTTCCCTACGCTATCCAGCTTGCAGCAAAACAGCGCCAGGTCTATGACCAGCTGACCCGCATCGGCCACCTGCAAGTCCCGGAATTCAATCCCATCATAGGCTCCGAAAAGACCATCGAATACCGTAACAAGCTGGAATTCAGCGCTTCCAATAAACGATGGATACTCCCCGGCGAAGATCCTGAGAATCTTTCGGAGGAACAGAAATGCGGGCTTGGATTTCATGTCGGCAAGTTTTTCGACAAGGTTCTCGATATAGACCGCTGCTATCTTCAGCGGGAACCGACCAACGAGATCCGGCTTTTCATAAAGGATTACGCAATACGCAACGGTCTGTCTTTCTACGATTTAAGAGAAAATAAAGGGCTTCTGCGCAACATGTTCGTGCGTACGGCAGTTGACGGCCAGGTGATGCTGATAGTGTGTTTTGGCGAGGACTCCCCTGCCATAAAGGGACTTCTGGACGCGATCTGCGAAAGATTCCCCGCTCTTACATCCCTTTATTACGTAATCAACACAAAAGGCAACGACAGCATCTCCGACCAGGAATGCATTCTGTATCACGGCCAGGAGGCGATTTATGAACGTATGGAGAACCTGCGTTTCCGGATTGGCCCCAAATCCTTCTATCAGACCAATACAGGGCAAGCCCTCGAACTATATCGCAAGGCACGCGAATTCGCCGGCCTCACCGGGACGGAAACCGTTTACGACCTCTATACCGGCACAGGCACCATAGCACAGTTCGTAAGCGCCGGCGCATCAAAAGTCATCGGCATCGAATATGTTCCCGAGGCCATCGAAGACGCCCGGCAGAATGCCAGCGCCAACGGCATCGGCAACTGTGAATTCTTTGCCGGAGACATGAAAGACATTCTGACCGATTCTTTCATCGCGGAACATGGTTCGCCCGATGTGATGATAGTCGATCCGCCCCGCGCCGGCATGCACCCTGACGTTATTAAAACCATTCTGCGTGCCCGCCCGCGCCGCATTGTGTATGTAAGTTGCAATCCCGCTTCGCAGGCAAGGGACATCGCCGCCATGTCTGAGCGGTACAAAATCACCGCCGTGCAGCCGGTGGACATGTTCCCGCATACGATGCACGTAGAAAATATCTGTAAACTCGATTATTGTCATGCTGACTGATATACTTTTACTTCTTCTCGGACTTGCCCTCATCATTTCCGGCGCTGAATGGCTCGTGGACGGAGCGTCTGCAATCGCACGCAAACTTCGCGTGAGCGAATTCGTAATCGGTCTCACCATCGTAGGTTTCGGAACTTCCTGCCCCGAACTGGTCGTGAGCCTCACGGGAGCAATCGCCGGCAATTCCGATATCTCCGTTGGTAATGTAATAGGTTCCAATATCTTCAATACCCTGCTGATTCTTGGAGTTACCGCCCTTCTCGCGCCTATAGCAATTACCCGGAACAACCGCATGCGCGACATTCCCATGACCGTCCTCGTGAGTTTCCTGCTGGTATTCTGCGGCATGAGCCACTCCCTTTTCGGCTGGGGTGCGACAGATGGTCTTTCGAGAGTGGAAGGGATTGTGTTTCTTGTGCTTTTCGCCATTTACATATATTACTGCTTCAAGAATGATGACGGCTCTTCACAAGAAGACGGGAGTGCCAGGGAACGGACTATGTTCATCGCCATAGTGCTTACTCTCGCCGGTCTTGCAGGACTGGTATTCGGAGGACGCTGGTTCGTCAATTCAGCCGTGCGCATAGCCGGAGCACTCGGCGTCAGCGACAAGTTCATCGCGATAACGCTGCTTGCCGGCGGCACTTCCCTTCCCGAACTGGCAGCCTGCGTAGTCGCCGCAGCCCGCAAGAAAGGACAACTCGCCCTTGGCAATATATTGGGGTCCAACATCTTTAACATACTTCTCATTCTTGGTGTCTCGGCAACAGTCAATCCCATCTCCTTCTCCGGTATCTCGATTGTTGACGTAGCTGTGCTCCTGTTGAGCGTAGTCATGGTCTGGCTCAGTTCCTACACTTTCAAGAAGGACCAGATAGACCGCTGGGAGGGAGCCATCTTTATTTCCACATTCATAGCATACTACGTTTGGCTTTTTATAAATCTCTGATACAATGCAACTTCTGAAATTCAAGCCCACAGAATACCGCCTGCAGAACGTAAAGACGGGACGGATTTTCGACGATGGTGGCTGGACTCTCTCCGACCCTGAATGTCTGGATCCGTCGCTGGTCCGTGCCGTTTATTCCGAGAGGATGTTCACTCCCCGCCACGAACTCAGGGGCCTGTACAGATACGCATCCTGGATGCCCATAAAGCGCACACTGCACGGATCTGCAGCTCCCGTCACATACAAATCCAAGGGTTTGGCCAAGTTCCTGGGACTCAATAACCTGTATATAACTTTCTCGGGTTACGCCCCCAAGATTGGAGCCAAGATGAAAACCTGCTCCTTCAAGGAGACCGAGG
>DGVM01000097.1:8292-30901 GCA_002395925.1 Bacteroidales bacterium UBA4284 | reverse complement strand
CACCTGAGCTACAGCACCATTTCCCTTGCGGGATTGCAAAGGTAGAAATATTTTGAGACTTTGCAAACTTTTCTGAGGGATTTTTGTATTTTTGTCTTCCATGGAGGGCTGCTGCTACATAGAGGTCATCGTCCCTTTGCGTCTTTCCTGGACGCCTTGCTACCGTAGCGGTGTGCCTTTGACTGCGGGACAGAGGGTCTCGGTCCCTCTTGCCGGACGGCGTTACATAGGCGTCGTGAGCAAAACGGACGTCACTCCCGACATAGACCCTTCGCGCATCCAGAACATAATAAAGGTAAACGACGAGCTTCCGGCTGTAAGCGGCGAGGAACTGCGTTTCTGGGAGTTCCTGTCGTCATATTACCTGTGTTCCATAGGAGAGGTTTACAAGGCCGCATATCCCTCGGGCAAAATCAGAAGCGAACAGACGGCGGCAGATATCCTCGACCGCCTTCGCAGCAGACTGGCAATCAGGGAGGAAGCCCTTACCAGGAAGCACCGCGACAATGTGCGGCAGCGCCTGGAAGCCGAGAGGGACGGCATCGCGGCCCGGATCCAAGCCCTCACGCGCGCCGACGCCACAGACGCACCCGGTAAAGATGCCCCCGGCAAGCCCCTTCTGCTTGTCGGAGCCGGCAGGAAGGAAAGATACATGAGCGAATGTCGCAGCTGCCTCGAAAAGGGGCTCAACGTGCTGGTCCTCATACCGGAAATTGCTGCCGGCGAGCAGCTCTGCGCCGCTTTCGAGGAGGAGTTCCCAGGGGTCGCGCACAACGTCAGTTCGCATATTACAGATTCCCGCCGCCGCAGGGTGGCGGAAGACATACGGCGCTTCGGAGGCCAGATAGTCGTAGGGACGCGAAGCTCCCTTTTCCTGCCGTTCAGCAGGCTGGGGCTCGTAATCGTAGAGCAGGAGCAGGACGTGTATTTCAAGCAGACCGAGCCCGCGCCCCGTTATCAGGCCCGCGACGCCGCCGTCATGCTTGCACGCATTCACGGGGCCAGGGTGCTTCTCGGCACGCCGTCTCCCTCGTTGGAATCGTATTACAACGTGCTGTGCGGCAAATACAACAGGGAAGATGTCGGCGCGCCGCTGCCCGCGCCTCTTATAATCGACGTGAGCGACGAACGCCGCAAGAACGGCATGATAGGGAGGATTTCGCGCAAGCTCTGCGAGGCTGTGCGCTGCACCGACGGCCCTGTGGCGCTTGTCCGAGGATGGGAAAAACCCGAGGAACTGGCAGAGGACGTACGCAGGGCCCTTCCCGGCCGCAGCGTGGATATCATGACCCTTCAGCAGGCACGCCTCGGCAATCTCTCGGACTATGCCCTGGTTGCCGTAGTACAGGCGGATGCACTCACGTCGGCCGACGATTTCCGCTCCGACGAGCATGCCCTTCAGGCCATCGCCCAGCTGCGTGAAACCTGCACCGGCAGCTTTGTAGTGCAGACCGCAAAATCGGACCATCCGGTATTCGGCAATCCGTCCGATGTGTACCGCAGGCTTCTCGAAGAAAGACGCCTGTTCGGCCTGCCGCCTTTCACACGGCTTGTCGATACGGTCTGCGGCAGCGCCCGCGAGCGGATCACCCTTGCCGCAGACGGCACTCTGTCCGAACGGAAACAAGAAATCCTGGAGCGCGCCCTTCAGCGGGAAAAATCATCCCGCGGACGCCTTCGAACAACAATAGACGTAGATCCATTATGAGACTCATTATCATCGGCGCCGGTCCCGGCGGTTACGAAACGGCAGCGGCTGCTGCGGCAAAAGGGATAGAAACCGTACTCATCAGCGATTCTCCGCTTGGAGGCACCTGCCTCAACGAGGGCTGCATTCCCACAAAGACCCTCTGCGCCATGGACGCTCCCGACCAGGAGCGCAAAAACGCTGTTATAAGCCAGCTGCAGGCAGGAATCGCCCAGTTGCTCAAAAATCCCCTCATAAGCGTCGTGCAGGGAAGGGCAAAGCTTCTGAAAGATCGCTACGTCGAGGTGGACGGCGCTGTATATCAAGGAGATGCCGTAATCATAGCCACCGGCTCCGTAAGCGCTGTGCTCCCCATTCCCGGAGCGGACCTGGCAGTCGATTCGGCTGCGATGCTTGGCTCCGACAGCGTGCCGGCGCGCCTTTGCGTCATAGGCGGCGGAGTCATCGGACTCGAATTTGCATCCATCTACCGCAAGTTCGGCTCCGAGGTCACCGTACTCGAATTCTGCCCCGGCATCCTTCCGCGTTTCGACGTAGATCTGTCCAAGAGACTTAAAGCTTCGCTGTCCAAACGAGGCATCAAGACCGAAACCTCCGCAAGGGTGACCGCAATCGAGCGTGCCGACGACGGATTTACCGTCCGTTGGTCCAAAGCCGACAAGGAATTCTGCACCGGCGCTGACTGCGTACTGATGGCTGTGGGCCGCAGGCCGAATCTTTCCAGCCTCGACCTGGAGTCTGCCGGCATCGCATTTACGCCCAAGGGGATAACGGTCGATGAGAACATGCAGACGAATATACCCGGAGTTTACGCAATAGGCGACGTGACCGGAGGAATGATGCTCGCGCACGTGGCGGTCGCCCAAGGCCGCACAGCCCTTGCGCACATCTGCGGGCAGAAGAGCGGAACCGACCTCTCGCTGGTCCCGGCCGCGGTATTCACCGTACCCGAGCTGGCCACCGTAGGCCTTACCGAAGAGCAGTGCGAAGGCCGCGGCATCAAGGTCGGCAAAGCAAACTACAGGGCCAACGGCAAGGCCGTAGCCAGCGGAGAGGCGGACGGCTACTGCAAGGTGATCGCCGATGCCGATACCGGCAAGATCCTGGGAGCCCACATCCTGGGAGCCCACGCCTCCGACCTCATCCACGAGGCGGCAGTGCTCATAGCCCTCGGCGCCACGGCATCGCAGGCCGCATCCATAATCCACGCCCATCCGACCCTCAGCGAAATCCTCCGGGACGCCATCGCCGCCGCACAGTAAGCCGCTTGCAGATGGTTTTCAGCAGGATACGTTGCGTTTTTGTCTCGTTTAAGTCGTAAACATAAAACGTGGCGATTATAATAGTTGCTGCTGTTTTCTGACCGTCTGCGCCCACGCAGCCGTGAGTGGGAGGGGCCCGCAAACGGAGTGCAGCGGGAGGGATAGGCCGCTTGCGGCCGTAGTCAGAAAACAGCAGCAACTTTTATTTCCAAAGGTTTCGGATAATTTACAATTCTTTTCGATTTTAAGGCAAGATTGTTATTTTTGTAGTATGAAACATTTCACTTTGCCTGAGGAGGGCGGCCTCATCGCCCGCAATCTACCCGACGACATCCTTCACGGGTACGACAAGATTTACACGGAAGTGCATCCCGACTCCACCATCGCCAGCCGCAAGATAGCCGACCAGGTCGCCGATGCAGTAACTCTTTTCTCCAAAGAGCATCCCGGAACCCTTTTCCGACTGGGCCTCACCACAGGAGAGTCTCCGGCATCGCTCTACAAGGTACTCACCCGATATTACAAAGAGGGCCGCATTTCGTTCAAGAACGTAGCGGTTTATTCCATAGACGAATACTACCCCTCATCGCCCAACGAGATGCAGAGCCGCAACCACCGCCTGCATCAGGAACTCCTCGGCAATGTGGACATCCTCCCCGAAAACATACACGTCCCCGACGGCCGCATCCCTCACGAAGCTATCAGCTCATATTGCGCAGACTTCGACGAAGCGGCACGCGGGCTCGACATGCTCATAATGGGAATAGGCGAGCAGGGTCAGGTCGGATTCAACGAGGCCGGCTCTTCCGAGAATTCCCGCACCCGTACGGTACTGCTCAGCTATCAGAGCCGCAAGCGTCAGGCAGGCAACTTCAACGGCGACCTCGCAGTCACGCCCAAGCAGGCCATCACCATGGGTATCGGTACCATGATGAGTGCGAAGAAGGTCATACTCATGGCATGGGGCGAAGACAAGGTGGCTGCTGTGGCCCGTGTAGCAGAAGGCGAAATCGGCTCCGACTGCCCGGCATCCTTCTTCCAGAACCATCACGACGTGCGCCTGTACGTCGATGAGGTCTCCGGCAGCCAGCTGACGCGCGTAGTCGCACCTTGGCTCATCGGTCCCTGCGAGTGGACGCCCAAGTTCCGCCGCAAGGCAGTCGTATGGCTCTGCCAGAAAGTCGGCAAGCCCATCCTCAAGCTCACCCACGCCGATTACCTCCAGAACTCCCTCGAGGAGCTTATCGAGAACGTAGGATCGGTCAACAAGGTCAACATAGACGTATTCAACGACCTCCAGCATACAATCTCCGGATGGCCCGGCGGCAAGCCCGGCGTGGACGACAGCACCCGCCCGGTCTCTTCCAAGCCTTTCCCCAAGCGCGTGCTGGTGTTCTCCCCGCACCCCGACGACGACGTGATCTCCATGGGCGGTACGCTCATACGCCTCCAGCACCAGGGACACGACGTGCATGTCGCATACCAGACATCAGGCAACGTCGCGGTGCACGATTCCGTCGTGATGCAGCACATCGACGCCGCCGCCCAGCTGGGTTACGGCGACCGTACCGCCGAGGTACAGGCCCTCGTGGACTCCAAGGTCCCCGGAGAGCCCGAGCCTCGCGAACTGCTCAACATCAAGGCTGCGATACGCCGCAGCGAGGCCCGTGGCGCCTGCCATTCATTCGGAATGAAAGACGACCACATCCACTTCCTCAATCTCCCGTTCTATGAGAGCGGCGGCATTCGCAAGCTGCCCTGCACCCAGGCCGACGTCGATATCATCAAGAATCTCATGAATGAGGTCCGCCCGCACCAGATCTACATGGCCGGCGACCTTGCAGACCCCCACGGAACGCACCGCGTCTGTACCGAGGCGGCGCTCGAGGCCTTCTACGAACTCGAAGAAGAAGGTGCCGAATGGATCAAGGACTGCCACATCTGGATGTACCGCGGAGCATGGATGGAGTGGGAACTCTCCAGGGTTGACATGGCCGTCCCCCTGAGCCCCGACGAGGTGGTCGAGAAGCGCCATGCCATCTACCGCCATCTTTCCCAGAAAGACATCGTCCCGTTCCCCGGCGAAGATCCCAGAGAGTTCTGGCAGAGGGCCGAAGACCGCACACACGCGACGGCAAAGGCCTACGACGAGCTTGGAATGGCTGAATATCAGGCAATAGAAGTTTTCCTTAAATTACGTTAGTTAGTATGAAAGTCATCATTAGAGACAAAGCCGAAGACGCATCCCTGTGGGTTGCGCACCGCATCGCAGACGCCATTAAGGCAAAAGCAGCCATTACGGACAAGCCTTTTGTCCTCGGCCTTTGTACCGGTTCCACTCCCATCCGCACCTATGCCGAACTCGGCCGTATGGTACGCGACGGCGAGCTGAGCTTCAAGAATGTCATCTCGTTCAACATGGACGAGTACGTAGGCCTGCCGGTAGAGCACCCCGAAAGCTATCACAGCTTCATGCACCGTCAGCTCTTCGACCTTATCGACGAGCCTGCCCAGAATATCCACATCCTCGACGGCAACGCTCCCGACCTCGACGCCGAATGTGCGGCCTTCGAGAAAGCGATAGTAGAGTCAGGAGGCATCGACCTCTTCTTCGGCGGTATCGGCGAAGACGGACACATAGCCTTCAACGAGCCTTTCTCCTCCCTGCAGAGCCGTACCCGCGTAGTCTCCCTCACGGAAGATACCATCAGGGTCAACTCGCGCTTCTTCAATGACGACCCCAACCTGGTGCCCCGTCAGGCCCTCTCCGTAGGAGTTGCTACGGTGCTCGATTCCAAAGAGGTGGTCATCCTCGCCCTCGGTCCCAAGAAGGCCAGGGCCGTCGCCGCTGCAATCGAAGGACCTATGACACATTTCAACACCGTATCGTCCCTGCAGAACCATCCCGACGGCATCCTCGTCCTCGACGATCCCGCCGCCACCGAACTCCGCGTCAGCAGCTACCGTTACTTCCGCGAAGTTTATAAATAGCAATAGGGAACGGTTTAAAAAATAAATTGCTTCAGTTTTCAGACTACGGCCGCAAACTGAAGCAATTTATTTTTTAATCGTTACGAGATATCCTTTTCTTTTTACCGAATTTGCCTTTCCGGGAAAGCCAGAATTGGGAAATGCGGTTTTTTTGTCGTATCTTCGCGGCCCAATTCAGACCGATGAAAATTCTATTTGTCGTAAATAACTACTACGCGACCGGAAACGGCCTTTCGGCATCGGCGCGTCGTACAGTGCAGGCGCTCAAGGACGCAGGGCAGGACGTACGTGTACTTTCCGGCCCCAACCAGGCTGCTGCCACGCCACAGCCGGAGTTCCTGCTGCCCAAATATAATTTCCCTGTATTTCAGCCGATTATCTCCGCCCACGGCTATCAGTTCGCAGCCGGCGACATGAAGACCATCGAAGAGGCGATACGCTGGGCGGACGTAGTCCATCTGGAAGAGCCCTTCGTGCTTGATATCAGAGCTGTAAAGGTCGCAAAAAAACTTCACAAGCCCCTTACCGGCACATATCACCTTCACCCCGAAAACATCTTCTACTCCGTCGGACTGGGCTGGTGGAAAGGCATAAACCGGATGTTGCTCAGGGCATGGCGCGACCTGGTCTTCAACCACTGCTCCTACCTGCAGTGCCCCACTAAGAACGTCTATGAAAGGCTGATACGTTATAACTTTACCCCTAATCTGCGGACTTTCTCCAACGGCCTGGTGCCAGACCCGTGCATACGCCCCGCGGAACCTCCGGCAGACTACTTCGACGAAAACCGCCCGCTCAAGGTCCTGTATATAGGACGCCTGTCGGTCGAAAAAGACCAGCCGACGCTGCTGCGCGCCATGTCCCATACCAAGTTCGCCGACCGCATACAACTGCATTTCGCCGGGCAGGGCCCACGCGCCAAGGCATATAAGCGCCGTGCCGAAAAGCTCTACCGCGACGGCATACTCAAGTACCCGCCCGTCTTTACCTTCAACAGCCGTGACGAGCTGCGCACCCTTGCAGCACAGGCCGACCTCTGCATCCACTGTGCAACCGTCGAGGTAGAAGGCCTCTCGATTATGGAGGCTATCCAGCAGGGAGCCGTTCCGGTGATTGCAGAAGGCTGGCACACAGGCGCTTCGCAGTTTGCCCTCGACTCCCGCAGCATCTTCCCTGAGAAGGACGACAAGGCACTTGCCGAGAAGATTGACTGGTGGCTGGCCCATCCCTCAGAACGCTGGGAGGCCGGCAAGCTCTACTCTGCCTCCATGCAGCAGTACGACATAGCAAAATCGGCACAGGAATTGATTTCCATGTTCCGCGAAGCAATGCAGGCTAACCAATGATAAAAAAAGCGACTCTACTCTTTGCCGCTCTTCTGCTTTGCGTAGCGGCAGGGGCCCAGCAGATATACAACATGAGCTTCGACCACTGGTCGAAAAAAGGTGTCACCTGGTATCCTTATCCGGAAGGCGCGAGCGGCTCCAGAAAAGCCTGGGATTCTGCGAATCCGGGAATCAAGCCCCTCGGAACCAACGTGGCTATGCCTGAGTACAAACACGTTGCCGTATCGGGTCCCGGCAAGGCGGCGGCCAAAATCGTGAGCAAGAAAGTCCTGTGGGCCTTCCTGACCGGCAATCTTTACACCGGAGAATTCGTCCGCGTAGTCAAGCTTTCAGGCGCGGAAATGTACGACGGAGTGCCTTTCAGCGGCCGTCCAAGGAGCATGTCGGGTTACTGCCATTACATTCCCGGCGTCATCGATTACGCCAAGGCCCCCTATCTTTCGAAGAAAGGGAAGAAGGACGAAGGCCAGATTGAAGTGGCGCTCTACGGATGGAAAGAACGCAAGCATTTCATATCCAATGATGGCCCGAGCACGCCAGCTTCGGAAGATCCTGCGCTGATCGGTCGGGCCGTCATAGTCTTTTCGGAAGATACCGGAGATTACGTTCCCTTTGAGATAAAGCTGGATTACGTCAGCGAGGCCACACCGGCTTTTGCATTCATATCCGTCCTTTCCAGCCGCTTCGGAGAATTCTTCACCGGCAGCAGTTCGTCCGTGATGTACGTGGACGAACTGCGTTTCAATTACTGATTGAGGGCGTCGGCGCTCTTGATGAACGTGCCGAGTTCTTCTTCGCTCACGTGATAGTTCTGCATCTCCCCTGAGAAGAAGCTGTCGTAAGCGCTCATATCCACGAATCCGTGTCCGGAGAGGTTGAAGAGTATGGTCTTCGCTTCGCCGGTCTCCTTGCATTTGAGAGCCTCGCGTATGGTGGCGGCGATGGCGTGGCAGGACTCGGGAGCGGGGATGATTCCTTCGGTCTGGGCAAAGAGCACGCCGGACTTGAAGGACTCAAGCTGCTCGATGTCAACGGCTTCCATGTATCCGTCCTTCATCAGCTGGGAGAGGATGACTCCGGCGCCGTGGTAGCGCAGACCGCCGGCGTGTATGGATGCAGGCTTGAATGTATGTCCGAGGGTGTACATCGGAAGCAGGGGAGTCATGCCGGCCTCGTCGCCGAAGTCGTACTCGAATTTACCCTTGGTGAGTTTGGGGCAGGAGAAAGGCTCTGCGGCGATGAAACGGGTCTTCTTGCCTTCGAGAATGTTGTGGCGCATGAACGGGAACGCGATGCCGGAGAAGTTGGAACCGCCGCCGAAGCAGGCAATAACGATGTCGGGGTATTCACCTGCGAGCTCCATCTGCTTTTCTGCTTCGAGTCCGATGACGGTCTGGTGCAGGCAGACGTGGTTGAGCACGGAGCCGAGGGCATATTTGCAGTTGGGAGTGGATAAGGCAAGCTCGATTGCCTCGGAGATTGCGCAGCCCAGTGAGCCGCGGTCGTTGGGATTGCGGGTAAGGATGTCCTTTCCGGCGCGCGTTGACATGGAAGGGGAAGGAGTGATTGCAGCTCCGAAGGTCTGCATGATGCTGCGGCGGTAAGGCTTCTGCTCGTAGCTCACCTTAACCATATAGACGGCGCAGTCGATGCCGAATTTCTTGGTGGCATAGCTGAGGGCGCCTCCCCACTGGCCGGCTCCGGTCTCGGTGGTGAGGTTGGTTACGCCCTGCTCCTTGGCGTAGTATGCCTGGGCGATGGCCGAATTGAGCTTGTGGCTGCCGGCGGGGCTTACGCTCTCATTCTTGAAGTAGATGTGGGCAGGAGTGCCGAGTGCTTTCTCCAGCTCGTAGGCGCGTACGAGAGGGGTGCAGCGGTAGGCGGCGTACTGCTCGCGCACCTCTTCCGGTATAGGGATCCATACATCCGTCTGGTTGAGTTCCTGGTCGGCGCATGCCTTGCAGAAGATGGGGTACAGGTCTTCCGGCTTCAGAGCCTCGCGGGTGGCGGGGTTCAGGAAGGGCATGGGCTTGTTGGGCATGACAGCCTGGATGTTGAAAAAATGGGTAGGAATCTCGGATTCCGGAAGGATGAATTTTTTCGGTTTCATAATAATGAATATTAAGTGTTTGAATATGCAAAAAAAGGCTGCCCGAAATCCGGACAGCCCTATGTGTCTTTGCCGGTCAAGTAGTGACCGGACAGATGAAAAACGACTCATGACCTGACCGGATTATCGGACAGGCGCCACCAGAAGAATATTGACTTTGAGCCTTTCATCGACTACAAATATATTAATTTTCTTTATATTTGTACTCATCAGCTAAATAATTTTGCATAATTATGTCAGTAACACGCAAAATCTGGGGCAAAACCCCTGATGGACAGCCTATTTATCGCTATACCATCACCAACGAGAGCGGTGCTTCCGTGGTTCTATCCAACTTTGGGGCAGCTATCGTAAGCGTCAATGTACCAGACCGCAGCGGCGTCCTCGGCGACGTAGTCCTGGGTTATGGCAAGGCCGAGTACTACGACCACGACGGCCCGTGCTTCGGCAAGTGCCCCGGACGTTTTGCCAACCGTATTGCAAAGGGACATCTTGAGCTGGACGGCAAGCAGTACAAGCTTCCCATAAACAACGGTCCCAACCACCTGCACGGCGGTCCCGACGGATTCCAGAACCGTGTCTGGCAGTCTCGCAAGAAAGGCGGTGCGGTGGAATTCAAATATGTGGCAGCCGACGGCGAGATGGGTTACCCTGGCCGTCTGACGGTAGTTGCCCACTACGAATGGAGCGAGGACAACGTGCTCACACTCACTTTCTCGGCCCGCACCGACGCTCCCACCGTTCTTAACCTTACCAATCACGCCTATTTCAATCTCGACTGCAGGGGCTCCGTCCTCAGGCATACCCTTCAGCTCAATGCATCCGAATACCTTCCTACAGACGAAACCCTCATTCCGCTCGGAGAGTCCGAGAGTGTGGCAGGCACGCCCATGGACTTCCTCAATCCCAAGCGCCTGGGACGCGACATCCGCAAGGATTTCCCCGCCCTTAAGTTCGGCAAGGGTTACGATGCATGCTGGCTGATAGATGGATACACCCCCGGTCAGCTTCAGACCGCGGCCGTTCTCAAGGCGGCCCGCAGCGGCCGTACCCTTACAGTCACGACCACCCAGCCCGGCGTGCAGATTTACACCGGCAACTGGCTCAGCGGCTGTCCCAAAGGCAAAAAGGGGCGCATCTATCACGATTACGACGGTGTGGCCATAGAGTGCCAGCATTTCCCCGACAGCCCCAACCATCCGGAGTATCCCCCCGTGGTGCTTCGTCCCCACAAGACTTTCCACGAGGCCATAGTATTCGATTTCGGTATTGAATAGTAAGCTGATATGTTCTCGTTCTTTATCTGTATAGTACTCCTTATCGTCGGGTACTTCGTATATGGCCGTATAGTCGAAAAGGTCTTCGGCCCCGACCCCGCCAGAGTGACCCCCGCCGTGGCAATGGCGGACGGCGTAGATTACGTTCCCATGCCTGCCTGGAAGGTTTTCATGATCCAGTTCCTCAACATCGCCGGGACGGGCCCTATCTTCGGAGCCATCATGGGAGCCAAGTTCGGCCCTTCTTGCTATCTGTGGATAGTGCTCGGCAGCATCTTTGCCGGCGGCGTCCACGACTACTTCTCGGGCATGCTGAGCATGCGGCAGAACGGAGCCACCCTCCCCGAGATGATAGGACGCGAGCTGCGCTGGGGAAGCAGGGGAGTCATCATAATCTTCACCACCATAGTGCTGCTCATGGTCGGCACCGTGTTCGTTTACAGCCCTGCGCTGATTCTTGGCGACATAGCCGGTGACGGCAGTTCCAACGCGGTGCTCATCTGGGCCCTGGCGATTCTGGCATATTACATCATAGCGACTCTGCTGCCTGTGGACAAGATAATCGGCAAGATATATCCCATCTTCGCCTTTGCGCTGCTGTTCATGGCCGCGTCGCTTATGGTTTGCCTGTTCGTCCACTGGCCCTCGATTCCCGAAATCTGGGACGGCCTGCAGAACAGGGCTCCAAGCGTGGGCGTAAAGGGACAGAGCATCTTCCCCTGCCTTTTCATAACCGTAGCATGCGGCGCTATAAGCGGCTTCCACGGCACCCAGAGCCCCATCATGGCACGGTGCCTGAAGAATGAACGCATGGGACGACCCATATTCTACGGAGCCATGATCGTCGAAGGCATAGTCGCCCTTGTCTGGGCAGCTGTAAGCTCTTACTTCTTCTTCGACGGCGGAATGGCCGAGTGCGGACTGCAGTCGGCGTCGGCTCCGCAGGTTGTGACGGCGGTCAGCAAGCACTGGCTCGGCGTCGTCGGCAGCATCCTGGCCATCCTGGGTGTCGTCGCGGCACCCATCACATCGGGCGATACTGCCCTTCGCGGAGCCCGTCTCAACATCGCCGAGTTCTTCCATCTGCCTCAGGACAAGATAGGCAAGCGGCTCATTGTGAGCATACCGATCTTCGCTCTGGTGGGTCTCCTGCTTTGGTTCAACGTGGCCAACGAGGACGGCTTCAATATCATCTGGCGCTACTTCGGACTGTCGAACCAGATGCTCGCAACCTTCTTCCTCGGCACCGCAACCGTGTGGCTGGCACGCAAGTATCCCGGAGGCTGGCAGTTCCTGCTTGCCGGGTTGCCTGCCATCTTCATGTACACCGTGTGCATGACATTCATCTGCATCGACAAGACCTGCCTTGGCCTTCCCGCCTCCTGGACGCCGGTGTTCGCTGCAATTTGGGCGACGATCGCCACCTTGCAGCTGGGCATCTGGATTGCCGGCCTGAAACGTAAAAACAAGAAACTTTACCGATGAACGTACGCCGTTTCGACCTGCCCATGCGCTGCAGTACGGAGCAGGTGCGCGAGGTCGCATCCCGCGCCGATACCGAATTTACCCTTATCTATACCCGGGCCACGCGCCTTGACTGGGTGCGCTTCGGGCTCGAACGCCTGGTTCAGGTGGCCTGCGACAGCGGCGCCGCCATGGCGTACGCCGATCATTTCGACGGCACGCAGCCCTCTGCTGTAATCGATTATCAGCCGGGCTCCCTGCGGGACGAGTTCGACTTCGGCGGAGTGCAGCTCTATCGTACGTCCGTCCTCAAGGAAGCCGTGGCCGCCATGGACGCGTCGTATGAGTTTGGCGGGTTGTATGACCTGCGCCTCCGGGTCTCGGAGGCAGGACCTCTCGTGCATGTGAGCGAGCTGCTGTATTACGAGACCGACACCGACAAGCGCGATTCCGGCGAGAAGCTCTTCGACTATGTGGACCCCCGCAACAGGGCCGTGCAGATAGAGATGGAAAAGATTTGCACGGAGCACCTCAAGCGTATCGGAGGCTATCTGGAGCCCGTATTCAAGGATGTCGATCCGGACAGCGTGCCGTTCGACGTGGAAGCCTCCGTCGTCATACCTTGCCGCAACAGGGTGAGCACCATAGGCGATGCCATACGCAGCGCCCTCGACCAGAAGACCACTTTCCCTTACAATGTGATTGTGGTGGATGACAATTCCACCGACGGCACCGCAGAGGTCATCAAGTCCTTCGAGTCCGACAAGCGTCTTATCTACATCGCCCAGGACAAGACATATCATGCGATCGGCGGAAACTGGAACGCGGCGGTGCACCATCCTGCGTGCGGGCGCTTCGCCCTGCAGCTCGATTCCGACGATATGTATTCCGACGACGGCGTGGTCCAGCGTTTCGTGGAAGCCTTCCGCAAGCAGCGCTGCGCCATGGTTGTGGGAACCTACAGGATTACCGATTTCGATCTCAATGAAATACCTCCTGGAGTCATCGACCACAGGGAGTGGACTCTCGAAAACGGCCGCAACAATGCCCTTAGAGTCAATGGATTGGGGGCCCCTCGCGGCTTCTGGACTCCGGTGCTGCGCGAGATCAATTTCCCCACGACCAAGTATGGCGAGGATTATGCGGTAGGACTCAGGATAAGCCGCGAGTATCGAATAGGCCGAATCTGGGACGTCATGTACAACTGCCGACGCTGGGGAGGCAATTCCGATACCCAGCTCGACGTTGAGGCCGTCAACCGCAACAACCTCTACAAAGACCGCCTGCGTACCTGGGAACTCCAGGCACGCATAGCGATGAATAAGAGATAGCTTTTCTTACTTGATGCTTTAGAGCACCGACCCTACCTTGCTCTCGGCGGCTGCTTCCAGATTGTCCGGCAGGTTGTGGAAGAAGTCGAAGCCGGAGCGCTGTTCTACTGCGTCTATGGTGGTTGCGAAGTTGGAGTAGGAACTGTTCGGGTGGGCTTCGTTGGTATAGAGGTAAGCGCATCCGGTGGCTGCGGTCATCGTGCCGGATGTGTTGAACGAGCACTTCATGACGCAGGTGTAGAAATGGCTGGGAATCTGGATGCCGCTGCTGTATTCTGCAGTGCCTTCATACAGGGTGCCTACGACTACGTACAGCGTATCCCTGCCTGAAGGGGCGATTGACACGATGCGGTTTTCCATCTGGTTCCATACTCCGTCGTTGAACTGGGCCTGGTATTGAGGCGCCTGATTGGAGTAGTAGAAGGTCTGCTTGTTCATGCTCACGTAGCTCTGGCGATAGTTCGAGGCTATCAGGTGGCCTTTGCTGTAAGGGCTGCTCACGCCGCTCTGCTGCCAGCTTTCGGGGAACGCCGGATCGTAGCGCCAGCTCTGGTTGCGTCCAACGCCGTTGTCGGCCCATTCCGAGGCATGGAAAGCGGTGGCGCACCACAGCGGGGCCTTCTTGTTGCCGTCGAGCAGAACGGTGTAGTTGCGTACTGTACGGCCCGGATCGTGGAATGTGTGCGTAGCTACGGCCTGCATGGAGTTGGTGGTGTTGTACTTGTACCACCTGTAGCCGAAGGTCTCGCTGCCGCTGGACATGCTGCCCGAGACGTTCACGGCAGGCACTTCGTAGCAGTCAAGGTAGCCGAGGCTGGTTGCGGATGACGACGAGCGCGTGGTGAACGACTTCACGGAGCCACAGACGTCGGTGCCGTCGGCGAGGGGCATGACTGCCTGATAATAGTAGGTGGTGTTCTCTTCGAGGCTGCTGATGGTGGCGCTGAACGTACCGGAAGCGGTGTTGAGGATGGTGCTGTTGTCGTATGCCGTTCTGTCAAGTGCGCTTGCGGAGGACCCCCAGCGGAAGAATGCGGCGACGGGGTCAGGGGATGTCGGAATATTGCTGAATGAAGCGTACAGGGTGGCTTCGGCCGTGCCTATGCTTGCGGCGTCCTCCGTAGTTACTGCGGGTGTCTGCGGTGTAGGAGGAACAGAACCGCTGCCGCCCCATGTGACGTTGACTTCGGTGAGCGTAACTACGCCCTGCGAACGTATGTACAGGCACTTTGCGGCCAGCTCGGATACGTCAGCGGTGAAGGTGCCGCTGCCGGATATGCTGAGCGATACGTTGGGAGTGGGAAGGTCGGTCGTGCTGCCAGCGCTCTTGCAGAAGTATATGGTGGCGGAAGATGTCCCCGTATTGGTGACGCTTATCGATTTGATGTTTCCCTGGAATTTAGGGGTGCGTATGTACGAACTCCTCTTTGCCGAGTTGAGCTGGATTGCTTTGTTGTTGTATGCGCGGATAAGCCAGGTGCCGTAGCTGTTGGTGTAAGAAGACTCTGCGTCGTAGCCCTTTACGCTGCCGGAGCACTCTGAGTACGTGAGCATTGCCGTGCCTCCGGGCTCTGTTGTGCCGTCCCAGTCCTTGTCTGTGATGGTGAAGGGGCTGAAAGATTTTGCGACTCCGCGCTTTACACTGAGAGTCTCTTTCCTGGAGAAGGTGGCGGTGCGTCCGTCGGCTTTGGTGAATTCGATTTGAACGTCACTGTAATCACCGGGAGCGACTGCCGCCCAGTAGCGTTTGCCACTGGCGATATTGCCGCTGATAGTCACTGAGTTGCTGCCGGAAGAGGCGTCGGCAAAGCTCTCGGGAAGCGTATTGTCGTAGCTGACCAGAAGGTCGCCGGTGAGGGCTTCGCCGGACGCGGCGCTCAGCTTGATTGACTTTATGCCGTCGGCGTTTACGGTGATTCCCACAAGGCCGCAGACGTTACGGAAAAACAGCGGGTTGCCTTCCTCGACTTTGGCAATGGTGGGGGCGGCGCCGGACGCGAACGACCCTTCGGTGGCCTGCTGCTCCGACGGGAGGTCCAGGACCATCATTCCATATCTGTAATTGAAGGTTTTGACAGCAGGGTAAACCGCATACTGGTACTCAACGTCGGGAATTTCGCCGGCAAAAGTGGCGCTGCGGCGGTCGTCGCTGACGCTCTTCTGGGAGAGGGGATAGCTGTTGCCGTCGGCGTCAATTATGCTGATTGTTTCGCCGGAAGCGTCCCACAGCACATGGGCGCCGTCGAGACTTGTCTTGGTGTCGCCGCCGAATGAGGCTGTGAACTCTCTGTATATGAGATTGGAAGTGGTTGTGCTGTCGGTTTCGGCAGGAGTGCATGCGAAGGCAGATATCGATGCCAGGGCAGCCAGAAGTATTAATTTTGCGGTTTTCATTCTATCGGTCAAATCATACAAAGGTAAACATTCCGGCGGACAAACGCAAAAACATTGCCCGTTGACGCCAAAGGAGTGTGATTCTGGCGGATTTTCCGTAAATTCGCACGCTGAATCGCAAGGCATTGAGTACAAATGAGGGAAGCGTATCGTACAATCATACTTCTGCTGATAGGATTTCTTGTCAGCTATGGATGCGGCACTCAGAAAAACGTATCCACGACTCCTTCCGTTGACAAGATCGCCCGCAGGGGCGTGCTGCTCGTAGGAACCACCGGAGACTACCGGCCGCTCAGCTACAGGGAGCCGGCGACAGGGGAGTACTGGGGATTCGACATCGACGTAGCCGGAGAGATTGCCGACAAGATAGGAGTGAGCGTTAGTTACGTCCCGACCTCCTGGCCCACTCTTTCCGCCGATGTCCAAAACCCTGAACTGTTTGACTTTGCGATAGGCGGAATAACCATCACCGATGCCCGCAGGGAGACGATGGCCATGTCGGAAGGCTATCTTGCCAACGGAAAGACCATCCTTTGCCGGAAGGCCGACCGGGACAAGTACAAATGCCTTGACGACCTCAATAAACCATCGGTCAGGGTGATGGTCAACCCCGGAGGGCTCAACGAGAAATTCGCCCGGGAGAATCTGCCGCTGTGCACCCTGCTGGTTTACGGTAAGAACGAAGAAATCCCTTCCAAAGTCGCTGCAGGCGAGGCCGACGTCATGATAACCGAAATCACCGAAGCCCCATGGTATGTTAGCTCCGACCCCCGGCTTGCGGCGCCCCTGCTTGACAAACCCTTCACGCGCGGCGAGATAGGCGTCCTCATGCGAAAGGGGCAGGACGATCTGATGGACAAGGTCAACTCGGCCATCCAGGGAATGAAAAAAGACGGATCCCTTAAAGCCTTCCACCTCAAATACGGTCTTATCTACGCTTATTGAAGATGAAAGGAGAATCTTTCAAGGGGCACATCTCCCTTGCGGCGGCATATACGATATTCGGCCTTAACCTCGTGTTCTGCAAGGACATTGCAAACTCCGAGACCATTTCGCCCTACGTCCTCTTCTCGCTGAGGGCCATAGGTGCAAGCATTCTGTTCTGGATATTGTCGCTGTGCATGCCGAAAGAGAAGGTCGAAAGGGGAGATTACCTGAAGATAGCGGCCGCTTCGCTCGTGGGGCTGTTCATCCCCCAGATGACCTTCCTCATGGCCATAACCATGACCTCTGCCATCGACACCGCCATCATAGGCACCCTGGGACCCATCTTCACTATGTTCTTCGCCTTCCTGTTCCTCAAGGAGCCTATTACCATGAAGAAGGCCGGGGGAGTGGCGCTCAGTTTCGCCGGTATCCTCTTTCTTATTTTCAATTCCGTCCACCAGGGCGGCGCCTCGGCCACATCGCCCTGGGGAATCGTGCTGCTGCTGGTCAACAGCCTCAGTTTCTCCCTGTATCTTGGCCTTTTCCGTCCGCTCATATCCAAATACAGCGTTGTCACCTTCATGAAGTGGAGCTTTCTGTTCTCTCTTCTGATATCGCTTCCGATTTCCTTCAAAGGCCTTGTCGGTACGGATTATTCCGCCATCCCGGGGAATGTCCGGTGGGAGATAGGCTACCTGATTTTCTTTGCCACTTTCGTAGCATACTTCCTGATTCCTTACGGACAGAAGTTCATAAGGCCGACCCTCGTGAGCATGTATTCTTACGTGCAACCCGTCATTGCCGCCATCGTGAGCATCTGGGCAGGCGTCGATACGCTTACCTGGCAGAAGGTCCTGGCTTCTGTGCTGATAGTGGGAGGCGTCGTTCTGGTCAGTCGCAGCCGTGCGGCAGGTCAAGGATAAGCGGTAGATATTATTTATCTTCCAGTCCCACCCTACTTTCTTTTTGTGCACATAACCAATCTTTTAGATCTGCACAGTGATTCCAATTTGGATTAGCAGTGCAGATCTAAGAGATTCTTACTCTTCGTGAACAACTTGCACAGCAAAAACGAAGGGTAACGTTATAATAAGGACATACTGGAAAGATTGATATCTGTCGCATTCGCAGTAAACTGGAGTGCTGGCTCCGAAAGAGCCTTATCGTCCTCTATTCTGTGACTGGACGGACAGAGAACCCGTGTGCGCGAGGTTCATTTTGAGTGTCATAACCTTTGTAGACTACGCAGTATGCGTAATTGTTCTTCTCAGACGTGACGGACGAAGACCAGTAGTAATATTTAATATTAGTATTACAGAGATACGCGGTGTTCCGATAACCGGCAATTTGTTTTCCTGATTGAAAAGAACTATCAGAACAATACATAAGGCGAGTCAGGTCACATCGTACCTGACTCGCCTCGTAGCCTTTGGATTGACTAAAGATGTCTATGAAAAGTCATCTTCTCATGCAGGATCCTGTCTACCCAGACGGAATCATCACAATGCTTTTTGAAGAATATGATGTGATGCCCCACCTTAAAGCCCAGCAGTCCTGGCTTTATTTCGCTATAGTCCCTTATGAGATAAGTTGGAATGGTTGTCAGACGTTTAATGGATTTGTACAATTGACGGTAATAATCCGAGGCCTGTCCTTCTGACCATTCACTTGCAGTATATTTCCAAATACCCTCCAAGTCCTCAATCGCTTTTCTGGAAATATGATACTTGCTCATCACCTTTGTTTCTTCATTCCGCTCAAATGAGACTCAAAGTCAAAATCTTCTACATATCCACTTGCCTCGCCTTCTTCAATGGAGGCGCGGAGAGCGGCAATCCTGCGTTCATCCTCTTCCAGCCTCCTGAGGCCGGCGCGAATGACTTCGCTGGCATTTGTATATCTGCCTCCGAGTATACTTGACTGTACGAATTCGTCAAAGTGACTGCCCAGTGCTACTGTAGTCGTTTTCATACTATTTGTATTACTGTGCAAACATAAGAAATATTCTTATGATGTCAAAGCTACATACAATAAAAAAAGGCAACGCCGCCGCCTGCCTCCCTGCCTTGCTCTTGGAGATTACCAGATTCCTATCCAGGGACAGGGGAGTAGTTGTGCCTGCGGGGCGTTGCCTGCCAAGGTCTGTCCGTTTTCCATAAAGCACAAAGCGAGTCAGGCACGATATAACCTAACTCGCTTTGTGGACTCGGGGTACCACGGTGTTCAGACTTGGCGTCCCGAAGGACTTTGCAAATATAAGTGTTTTGCCGGGAATTATCAATACCGGCACTGTTTATACTCCGAGGATGACGGACGGAGAAATGTCAAGCTTTTGTGAGATCAGCCGCGCTTGTTTTAATGTGGGCTCACTTTTACCCGACAATATCTCGCTGATCTTAGATTGGTTCATGCCGAGAAAAGTCGCAAGCGCACTCTGGCTTAATCCCAGTTCGTACATGCGTAGTTTGAGAATCTCAATCAAAGATGGTTTTTGGATAGGATAGTTCGCATCTTCGTAATCGGCAGCAAGGTTGGACAGGAGGACAAGTTCAACATTATTGATGTCGTCTTCCGGAGTGCTGTCATCTACAATCTGAAGCAATTCGTCTATCCTTTTCATGACTGCATTGTACTGCAACTCGTTTTGTATCTGCGTCATACAACTAAATATTGTCAATGTCTTTTATTCTCAGGTATTCGTCATGGGTCCCGACAAATCTGATATAAACCATTTTGTTGCGGAACAGAGTCAAGGCAACCAATCTGTATTTGTTCCCCTTTATGTTGAATACGATGCGATTATTGCCGACATAGTCAGCAGAGTTGAATGTCTTTCTTACATCTGCGAACGAAAACCAATCAGCCTTCTCTACTTTATCATGCCATTCTTTCAACGCTGTTTCGGCATCCTTTTGCGCTGAGTAATAAACGACCAAAGTTTTCTTGGCAATAACCCTTATATTCAACACAATTACAAAAATATTACAAATATCTAAAAATGCAAAATTATTTCTAAATTTTAGATAGTCGCTGGTTCTCGTCTATCAACGCACAAAGCGAGCCAGGCACGATATAACCTAACTCGCTTTGTGGACTCCGGTTACCACGGTGTTCAGACTTGGCGTCCCGAAGGACTTTGCAAATATAAGTGTTTTGCTGGGAATTATCAATACCGGCACTGTTTATACTCCGAGGATGACGGACGGAGAAATGTCAAGCTTTTGTGAAATCAGCCGCGCTTGTTTTAATGTGGGCTCACTTTTACCCGACAATCTATAGTCGCGGGGTGTCAGACCTTGCCGGGTAGGCTGCTCTGTCAAGACTTGCAAGTTTATAAGTTCAATCAACCAATATAGTGGTTGATTCTGCGCCAGGAAAAGAATTAGAGCAGCGGCGTCATGTAAAGCGGGAGGTATGTTATGCCATCTTTGACTTCAACGTCGTTTGTATGCAGGACGTAGGGAGTGGAAAGGTACTGGCCGAATTTCTTGATGCACTTCCGCAGCGATGTGAGCGTGTAGTTTGTGCTGCTTTTAACTTCTATTGGCGAAATATTATGTCGGGAAGTGACAATCTCCTTTTGGATAAGAAAGTCTATCTGCATCCGGTTCTCGGCTTCTTCCTTGTCATAGTTGTTATAGAAGAAGAGTTTGTTACCGGCGGTCTTTAACATCTGGGCCACAATGTTTTCTACCAGCATTCCTTCGTCAATTTCCAACTTGTCGAACATAAGTTTCTGGTAGATCTCGTTGGTGACGATGCCCCGGGCGCTGAATGCCAGGGATATGAGCAGGCCGGTGTCACAGAAGTAGCATTTGAGGGTAGTACGGTCTTCATTGAGCTGGAGGCCGATGTTGGGAGCGGTGGCGTTGTAGCAGATGTTTAACAGCTTGGCATCTTCCAGCCAGAAGAAGGCGCTGTCGTATATCTTTCTTTTCATAATCACGAATCCTAAAGTTTTCCGGAAGTGGTTTATACACCTTTCCTAGAATTCTGCAAAATTTTGTTAAAACAGGTAAGCTTTTTGGGTGGTTAAAGTCTGTATTCCTTTCTGTCTCTTTACTGTCGATTCGTTGACTCCGCAGAGTTTAGCTGTTCTGGCAATGGAGCTTCAGAGCTCATGCTCTTTCAGAATCTCGGGGACAGTCATGGTCATCGACTCATATAGTTTTTTGGCTTTCTCGACGGCCTTGTGGGATTAGCTCGGCGGCGCCTCGCTTTTCCCTGGCTTTCCGTGAGCAATCAGGGATTAGTCCCGCTGACGCGGGCCTTTTCCCTGGATTTCCGTGAGCAATCCTTATGCAGGCGCCGCACTTTCGTGCGGCGCCTGCATAAGGATTGCATTGCGCGGAAAGACAGGGATTCGAACCCTGGAGCCGCTTTAGGCGGCCACACGCTTTCCAGACGTGCCTCTTCAGCCACTCGAGCATCTTTCCAATGGGACTACAAAGGTAATAACTTTTTTGATAATTCTGCAAGGACATCTCAAAAAACAAACAAAAATAATTAATTTTGTGGGACTATGGGAGAATTGGAGTCGAGCATTCAGTTCCTGCCCGGGGTGGGACCCAAGAGAGCGCTGCTTCTTCAGAAGGAGTTGGAGATTTCTACGCTCGACCAGCTGATTCATTTCTATCCCTTCCGCTATGTGGACCGCACCCGCATCACTCCCATCGCCGAGGTCACTCCCGACCTTGCCTATGTTCAGATACAGGGCCGTGTGGTGTCTCGCAACCTTATCAGCATCAAGCACCTGAGTGTAATCGTTGAAGATGCTACCGGGCGCATGGAGATGGTGTTTTTCAAGGGTGTCAAGTGGTCGTTCGATCGTCTGGAACCAGGGCGTACCTTCATCTTTTACGGCAAGCCGCAGTCTTACGGAAACCGCATCAACATAGTCCACCCCGAGGTCGATCCGCCGCTGGAAGACCCTTCCGCCGCAGGCAGGCTCACGGGGGTTTATCCCAGCACGGAGAAGCTCAAATCCGGAGGCATCACCACCAAGGTAATGGGCAAGCTTCAGAAGGCCGCGCTCGACAAGTGCCTGCCCGAGATACGCGAAACGCTCCCGGAGTATGTGCTCAAGGCCCGCGGGCTCTGCCCTCTGCAGTATGCCATAAAGAATATACATTTCCCTTCCGATACGCATGCGCTGCAGCTTGCAACAGAGCGGCTTAAGTTCGAAGAACTGTTCTTCCTTCAGCTCAGCCTGCTCAAGCAGCGCTACGTCCGTAGCCGGGCCGACAGGGGCATACGCATGCCTGGCGTAGGGCCGGCGTTTCACGCCTGCTACAACGCTCTGCCGTACGATCTTACGGGGGCGCAGAAGCGTGTGATAAAAGAGATACGCGAAGACCTGTCGAGCGGCAGCCAGATGAACCGCCTGCTGCAGGGCGACGTTGGCTCCGGCAAGACCATGGTGGCGGTGCTCAGCTGCCTCATCGCTGTGGGCAACGGCTATCAGGCCTGCATAATGGCTCCTACGGAAGTGCTTGCCCGTCAGCACTATGCCAACATTCAGAAATATCTTGCCCCCACGGGGGTGAAGTGTGCCGTCCTCACCGGCAGCACCACGCAGAAGGAGCGCCGGCCGCTGCTTCAGGGGCTTGCCGACGGCAGTATAGGAATCGTCGTGGGGACGCATGCGCTTATCGAGGAACCGGTGGTTTACAAGGCGCTCGGCCTTGCCGTCATCGACGAACAGCACCGCTTCGGAGTGGGACAGCGTGCTGCCCTCTGGGTCAAGGGTCCTGGCGTGCCTCCGCACATTCTGGTCATGACGGCGACGCCGATTCCGCG
>DGVM01000097.1:0-8226 GCA_002395925.1 Bacteroidales bacterium UBA4284 | reverse complement strand
CCCTCGCCATGACCCTCTACGGCGATCTCGACGTCTCGGTGATAGACGAAATGCCTCCCGGCCGCAAGCCGGTGCAGACCATGCTGATAGGTCAGAACCGCCTGAACGCCATGTACCGTTTCATGCGTGAGGAGATAGCCCGCGGGCGTCAGGTCTTTGTCGTCTATCCTATGATTTTCATCAACGAAAAGATGGAAGACATCTCGAACGTGGAGGCCGGATACGAGGAAATCGTGAATGCGTTCCCGTTGAGCGAGGGCTACAAGGTGGCCATAGTCCACGGCAAGCAGTCCAACGAGGAGAAGGCCTTCAACATGGATGCGTTCGTGGCGGGGCGTGCCCATATCCTCGTGTCCACCACGGTAATCGAAGTCGGCGTGGACGTTCCGAATGCCAGCGTGATGGTGATTCGCAGCGCCCAGCGTTTCGGACTCAGCCAGCTTCACCAGCTGCGGGGCCGTGTCGGCAGGGGAGCGGAGAAGTCTTACTGCATACTTGTCAAGGATCCCAAGACAGGGCAGGAGGCCCAGAAGCGCCTGGAACTGCTGTGCTCCACGGAAGACGGCTTCGAGATAGCCGAGCAGGACATGAAGCTGCGCGGCCCGGGCGACCTGGAGGGCACCCAGCAGAGCGGACTGCCGATTAGCCTGAACATTGCCTCCCTTGCGCGCGACGGTGTCCTGCTCGAGCAGGCCCGTGCGTTCGCCCAGTACGTTCTCGACGCCGACCCGGCTCTCAGCGAGCCGCGGAACTCCCTGCTCGCAGCCGAATTGCGTAAAGGGAAATACAACATACGGGACTACAGCAAGATATCGTAAATTATTCGTATATTGCAAAAATTTTATAGCTATGATTATAACAATCGTCATCATTGCAGTCATAGTGCTGCTTGTGCTGTGGGTCATCTCCTCCCAGCGTAAACTCGTAAGTGCAGAAGAACTTACCAAGAATGCCATGAGCCAGATAGGCGTTCAGCAGAACAGCCGCTGGGATGCGCTCACCGGCCTTGTGGAGCTTCTCAAGTCTTACAACGAGCACGAATACAAAACCCTCAAGGACGTAATAGCTTCCCGCAAGGGCATCGACGCCAACAGCACAGCCGAGCAGGCCCAGGCGCAGGAGAATCTCATCGACGGCGTCATGAGCCGTCTGGCGGTAGTGGTCGAACAATATCCTGACCTCAAGGCAGATGCGATGTATGTCAAAACCATGGATTCCGTCAATACCTATGAGAACCAGGTGCGTATGAGCCGCATGGTGTACAACGATTCCGTGACCCGTTACAACCGCCTTACCCGCCAGATTCCCGACAGCATAGTCGCATCGATCTTCCACTTTGCAGAGAAACAGTATCTGCAGGAGAATACGGCCAAGGCCGATATGCCTTCACTCAAAATATAGTCCTGCGTGAAAAGGCTTGTTACCATAGTCCTGGCCCTGGCCGGGACTTTGACGCTTTGGGGCTATTCTCCCAGAGTCAACGAGGTGCGCATAGATGTCGAACTGTCCCGAGACGGTTCGGCCCGCATCACCGAATATTGGGACGTGGTGGTGGCGAGCGGCACGGAATGGTATCTGACACGTAAGAATCTCGGCGACATCGAAATCCGCGACCTTGGCGTGACCGATGAAATGGGCAATGCCTTTTATAACGAAGGCGCATGGGACGTTGACCGGGGCATCGAAGGCAAAGCCCGCAGGTGTGGCCTGAACAAGGTTTCCGGAGGATACGAAATCTGCTGGGGAGTAGAGAGTTACGGCTCGCATGCCTGGACGGTTTCCTATACCATGACAAACGTCGTCAAGTCGCTTTCTGACTTCGACTCCCTGCACATGCAGTTCATCTCTCCCGGGCTTTCGTCGCCGCCTCAGAACGCCAGCATCACCATCAGGGCCCCGCAGCCCCTCGACAGCGAGAATTCGCGCATCTGGGGCTTCGGATTCGAGGGCGTAACGGACTGGGACAACGGCAGCGTGACAGCACGCTCTACCGAACCCTTTGTCAAAATGTCTTCGATGATTATGCTCATCCGCTTCGAAAAGGGGATATTCCAGCCTGCGAGCATAAGGGACATAAGTTTTGACGAAATCCTGGAGGTGGCTATGGAAGGCAATACCTTTGAGGACGAAGATTCCGACGACTTGATATCCGGTGTGCTTGCGGCGTTGGCGACCATTGCCTTCCTCTTTTTCTCGATTGTACTGCCTTTCTTCAAGGCGATATTCGGCCACGGGACCAGCAAAAAACAACGCAAGGAGCGCCTCAAAGCCATTTTTGGACAGGAGGACCTGCCTTCGTCGCCGGACTGGAGTAGGGACGTTCCCTTTGGCGGCAATGTGTACGAAACTTACTACATAGCCGCGCATCTCAAAGGCGTTGACGACGAAAAGTTTACGATTATATCGGCCCTCATCCTCAAATTCGTTGCAGACGGCGTGCTCAGCATGAGAGACGCCGCCAACGGCAAAAAGGAGTTCCATTTTACCGGAAAGGGGTACGACGGATTGAACGAAGTCGAACAAAAGTTCCTCTCCATGCTCAAAGATGCCTCCGGCAAGGACAAGGTGCTGCAGGAGAAGGAATTTGCGCGCTGGTGCAATTCTCATGAGTCCTCCGTACGCAAGTGGGTGAAGGAACTCCGGCTCAAGGTACAAGCCGATTTCAAAACCGACGGCCTGAGCTCCGGCGGCGATTATAAGTCCCTCACGCTCAATCCTACAGGAAACGCCAAGGCCCTGCAGGCGCTGGGCTTCCGGCGCTATCTCAATGATTTCACTCTCATCGAGCAGCGCCATGTGCCGGAAGTGGCCCTGTGGGGAGACTATCTGGTGGTTGCCGCTTTGTTCGGGATCGCCGACAAGGTGGCCAAAGAGATGGACGCCCTGGCTCCCGGATTCAGATTCGCCGGCAGACCGGTTACCTACGGCGACCTCAACGAAGTGATAGTGCTGTCCAACGTGTTGCGTAACGCTACACGTAACGCTTACGCGATGTCGTCTTATTCGTCCGGAGGCCATTCAAGCGGCGGCTCCCGTGGCGGATTTGGCGGTCATACGTCCTTCGGCGGCGGTGGCGGCTTCAGCGGCGGAGGTTTTGGCGGCGGCAGTAGATAATAAACCAAGTAATTATGCATAAATACCTTATCGGCGGCCTGTGCGCCGCACTACTCATTATGGGTTGTACCAAGACAGACGAAGGCGCGGGCTATATCGGCCCGGGCGATCCCAAAATCGAAAACGGTCGTATGACCCCCGAGACCCTGCTGGCCATGGGGCGCCTGAGCGATCCCCAGCTCAGCCCGGACGGGAAGTGGATACTGTACGGCGTATCATACAACAGCATCGAGCAGAACCGCAGCTGCCGCAACCTCTGGCTCTGCCGCACCGACGGCTCCGAGAATGTGCAGCTTACCCGTTACGCGAGGAGCGTCAGCAATGCCCGCTGGTCGCTCGACGGAAGCAGCATTTTCTTTATCCAGGGCGGACAGATCTGGAAGGCCCCGCTGAACGGGAAGAAGCTCGGGAAAAGTGTCCAGTTGTCCGATGTGCCCTCCGGAGTCAGCGAATTCAAACTCTCGCCCGACCAGAACCAGGTCATCTACCTCTCTACGATAAAGAATCCCAAGGTTCAGCAGCCCACGGACTCCGATCCCGCCCTCACCAAGGCACAGGCATACGCCACCGAGGACCTCATGTACCGCCACTGGGACCATTGGGTTACCGAGACTCCCCGCAGTTACGTCGCCAGCCTGTCAGGCGGCATGATCACCCCCGGCAACTCGCTGGACATACTCGGAAGCGAGCCTTGGGAACTGCCCACCGAGCCTTTCGGCGGAGCGGAGCAGCTCGACTGGCATCCCGACGGACGCCACATCGCTTACTCCTGCCGCAAGCTTGCCGGCAAACAGTATGCTTTCAGCACTAATACAGGCATTTACGTATATGACCTGCTGACCGGCGAGACGGTTGCCGTAAAGGCCGACGGTGGCTACGATACCGATCCCGTCTGGAGTCCCGACGGCAGCCGCCTCGCTTGGTTTTCCATGCAGCGCGACGGCTATGAGGCTGACGCACAGAGGATTCTGCTCTGCGATGTGCAGTCCTCCGACGAATCCGACGGCCAGAGCTTCGGCCTTTCCTTCGGGGAGCCCCGTCAGCTGGCCGCATCCCTCGACCGCGACGCCGCCGGCCTTGCCTGGCACGACGGCGAGCTGTGGTTCAACGCCCTCACGGACGGCATCCAGTCCATCTACAAGGTGGACATGCAGGACAATCTGACCCGCATCACTCCTGCCGACTGGCCCTACGACTTCTTCACTCCCTTCGGTTGGGACGGCGATCGCCTGCTTACGAGCTATTATTCGCTCCATTTCCCACTCGAGCTCGTATGTGTCGAGCCCGGTGCCGAAGCTTTCGGCAATATAACCGAGGTCAACCGTCCCATCTTCGACGCCCTCGATGACGTACGCACCGAGAGCGTGATGGTCCCGACGGTTGACGGCAAGCAGATGCAGTGCTGGGTGATGTACCCTCCCGAGTTCGACCCCTCCAAGGTCTATCCGGCCATCGAAATCGTGCTCGGAGGGCCCCAGGGAACCAATTCGCAGGATTGGAGCTACCGCTGGTGCTATCGTCTGATGGCCCAGCAGGGCTATGCCGTAATCATGCCCAACCGTCGCGGAACCACCGCCTTCGGCCAGGAGTGGAAAGAGCAGATCAGCGGTGACTACTGCGGCCTCAACATGCAGGACTACCTGAGTGCCGGCCGTTGGATGAAGAGCCAGCCGTGGGTGGGCAAACTGGCCTGCGTGGGCGCTTCGTACGGCGGCTATTCCGCCTACATGCTCGAAGGCCTGCACGGCGACCTTTTCGACTGCTTCATTGCGCACGCCGGTATCTTTGACGAAGAGGCCCTGTGGTACACCACCGAAGAGATGTGGTTCGCCAACTGGGACAACGGCGGTCTGACCGAATATGCCTACAGCGAGGGTCAGCAAGGGCCTGCCGGCGACGGCGTTACTTTCGGCGGCATGCAGCAGGCAGGCGCTCCGTACGCATCTACCCCCAAGGCCGTCCGCCATTATGCCAATTCTCCCAAGTCCATGATAACGAAGTGGCATACGCCTATCCTCTGCATCCACGGAGGCATGGATTTCCGTATTCCTTACGAGCAGGGGATGGCGGCATTCAACGCAGCCCAGATGATGGGAGTGCCCAGCAAACTCGTAATCTTCCCGGAGGAAAACCATTGGATCCTCCAGCCGCAGAACGCCCTTTACTGGCACCGTACCTTCTTCGACTGGCTTGACCGCTGGATGCACTGACGCCGTGGAACCTTGGCAGGAACGTACCGGATTGCTCCTCGGACAGGAGGGGCTCCGAAGACTCTCTGATGCCCGCGTCGCCGTCGTGGGCCTCGGAGGCGTGGGTGCTGCGGCCGCCGAGATGCTTGCGCGTGCCGGCGTAGGACACCTGGTGCTCGTCGATGCCGATACGGTGTCGGTCACCAACATCAACCGTCAGCTGCCGGCACTTCATTCTACTGTCGGACAGCCCAAGTGCGATGTCGTCCGGAAGCGTCTTCTCGACATCAATCCGGCCCTCGACCTGCAGTGTATCAGGGAGTTCCTTACGGAAGACGTAATCCCGGCGGCGCTCTGTCCGCTGCAGCTTGACGTCGTGGTCGATTGCATCGACACGCTCAGCCCCAAGATCGCCCTGGTGCAGCATTGCCTGGGCAGGGGAGTGTTCCTCGTGAGCTCGATGGGAAGCGGTTCCAAGACCGACGTCACCAAACTGCGTATCGACGATATCTCCCGCACCATACAGTGCCCTCTCGCCCGCATGCTCCGCAAGCGCCTTCATAAGCTCGGGATCGACGGGGGCTTTCTTGCGGTGTATTCTACCGAGCGCCCCGACAAGTCTTCCGTCATCATAGAAGAGACCCGCAACAAGAAGAGCCAGAACGGTACAATCTCTTATCTTCCAGCGGCTTTTGGCTGTGCGTGCGCTCAGGCGGCGATTATGCATATTGTGAGTATCGAAGTTAATTCGTAAATTTGCAGGCTATGTTTAAAGTACAAGAAGTCAAAACACGCGCCGACCTGCTTCGCTTTGTCCGCTTCCCGGACATGCTGTACAAGGATTGTGCGCAGTATGTGCCGGCCTTGCATTCGGACCAGGTACGCACCCTTACCAAGGCTGCGCCCCTTTCGTATTGCAGGCACCGTATGTGGCTGGTCCTGGACGAGAACAAGGTGGTTGGCCGCATCTGCGCCGTCATCAATCCGCGTTACAACGAACTCTACGGCAAGAAACGTGTCCGTTTCGGCTGGTTTGACTGTATCAAGGACATAGAAGTGGCCAGGCTGCTTATATCTACGGCCGAAGCCTGGGCCCGCGAACAGGGCATGACCGAAATCCATGGCCCTCTCTACTACAACACCATGGGCAAACAGGGCATGCTCTGCGAAGGCTACGAGAATATACCGCCCTTCAACTGCCTGTACAACTTCCCGTACTACAACGACTTCATGAAAGAGCTCGGCTTCGAGAAGGAGTGCGACTGGGTGCAGTACAAGATGGTTGCGAACCACGGCGTTCCGGAGAAGGCCCGCCGTGTGGCCAAGCTTGTGATGGAGCGCTACAACCTGCATCTTGGCAGCCTCGACAAGCTCAAGAAAGACCCGGAGCAGGTGCGCAAGTTCTTCAAGATGTACAACGACAGCTTCAGCCAGACCGTCCACAACTTCATTCCGCTCACCGATGCGGAGATCGAGGAGGAGGCAAAGAGCGTAATGCCGTACATTTCCGACAAGGCTTCGAGCATACTGCTCGACGACAAGGGCGAACTGGTCGCATTCGGCATTTCTTTCCCCAGCATTTCCAAGGCCCTGCAGAAGGCCCGCGGGCATCTTTTCCCCTTCGGATGGTTTTACCTGCTGCGCGCCCTGAACAATTACGAGACTACCGACCTCATGGTCAACGGTGCCACTCCCGAGTGGCAGAACAAGGGCGTGTCGGCGGTATATTACAAAGAAATGGCCGACAAGGCGGTGCGCATCGGCAACCGCTGGGCCATCTCCAATCCCCAGATAGAGTCCAACAGCGCCGTCAATATCTGGAACAGCTACGAGCACGAACCTTTCATGCGCAGGCGCTGCTACATCAAGAAAATAGGAGAATGATTTATGGCGGAGAACACGCTTCTTGAGAAAGTCCTTTCCCTGCGGGGAAAAATCCAATCCATACAGGACCAGCTGTCCGACCCGGCAGTCATGTCCGACATGAAGAAATACGTCCAGCTCAACAAGGACTACAAGGAACTGGAACCCATCATCAAGGCCGGTCAGGAGTACAAGAAGATGCTCGACGACCTTCAGTCCGCCAAGGACATTCTTCTGAACGAGAAGGATGATGAACTGCGCGAGATGGCCCGTGAGGAGATTGCCGACATCGAGCCTCGCCTTCCCGATATGGAGCAGAATATCAAACTGATGCTCATCCCTGCCGATCCCGACGACGGCAAGAACGCCATCGTGGAAATCCGCGGCGGTACCGGAGGCGACGAGGCAGCCATCTTTGCTGGCGACCTGTTCCGCATGTATCAGCATTTCGCCGAGCGCCGTGGCTGGAAGCTCGAGGTCACCGACCAGGCTCCTGGCACGTCCGGCGGCTTCAAGCAGATAGTCTTCAAGCTCAGCGGCGAGAATGTTTACGGTGTCATGAAGTATGAGTCCGGCGTTCACCGCGTGCAACGCGTGCCCCAGACCGAGACCCAGGGCCGCATCCAGACTTCTGCCGCTTCTGTGGCAGTTTTCCCCGAGGCAGGGGAGTTCGACGTAGATCTGAGCTGGGACGACATCCGTCTCGACCTCTTCTGTTCGTCCGGCCCCGGCGGCCAGGGTGTCAACACCACCTATTCCGCCGTGCGCCTCACCCATATCCCTTCGGGTCTGGTCGTCCAATGCCAGGAGGAGCGCTCGCAGCTCAAGAACAAGGACCGCGCCTTCGAAGAACTGCGTACCCGTCTGTATAACCTTGAGCACCAGAAGTACCTTGACGGCATAGCCGCCAAGCGCAAGACCATGGTATCAACAGGCGACCGCAGCGCCAAGATCCGCACCTACAACTACCCCCAGGGCCGCGTGACCGATCACCGTATCAACTGGAGCATGTACAACCTTCCCGTCTTCATGGACGGCGACATCCAGGAGTGCATCGACC
>DGVM01000002.1:9490-26938 GCA_002395925.1 Bacteroidales bacterium UBA4284 | reverse complement strand
TGGCACACATCGATGCCGGCAAGACTACCACGTCCGAGCGTATCCTCTACTACACCGGTAAGACCCACAAGATCGGTGAGGTACACGAGGGTGCTGCAACCATGGACTGGATGGTGCAGGAGCAGGAAAGAGGTATCACCATTACCTCCGCTGCGACTACAGCATTCTGGCACTATGGCGGAAACACCTATCAAATCAACCTTATCGACACTCCGGGTCACGTAGATTTCACCGTTGAGGTGGAGCGTTCGCTCCGCGTACTCGACGGCACCATCGCAACCTTCTGCGCCGTGGGCCGCGTACAGCCTCAGAGTGAAACAGTATGGCGCCAGGCCGACAAGTACGGCGTTCCCAAGATTGCGTACGTCAACAAGATGGACCGCGTGGGAGCCGATTTCCTCGCCTGCGTCGAAGATATCAAAACCAAGCTCGGAGCCACCGCAGTGCCCATCTGCCTCCCCATCGGAGCCGAAGAGCACTTCGAGGGCATCGTGGACCTGATTTCCCGCAAGGCAATCCGCTACAACTCCAGCGAAGAACTCGTCAACTACGCCATCGGTCCCGTTCCTGCAGAAATGGAGGACGAGGTCGAGGAGTGGAGGGCGAAACTCGTAGAGAACGCCGCCGAATGTGACGACGCCCTCATGGAGAAGTTCTTCGAGGACCCCGACTCCATCAGCGAGGAAGAAATCATCGAAGCCCTGCGCAAGGGAACCATCGCCATGAAGATAGTCCCTGCATGCTGCGGTTCTTCCTTCAAGAACAAAGGAGTCCAGTTCCTTCTCGATGCCGTGATGCGTTATCTGCCCAGTCCTCTGGACATCGGTGCAACCAAGGTAACCAACCTGGCAATCGGTAAGGAAACCACCCTCGAGCCCGACCCCAAGGCTCCGTTCTGCGGTCTTGTATTCAAGATTGCAACGGATCCGTACGTCGGCCGTCTCGCTTACATCCGTGCCTATTCGGGCCACCTCGACGCCGGCAGTTACGTGATGAATTCCCGTACCGGCCGCAAGGAACGCGTCTCAAGGCTCTTCCAGATGCACTCCAACCACCAGAACCCCATCGAGTTCGTGGAGGCGGGAGACATCTGCGCAGCCGTTGGTTTCAAGGACCTTCGCACCGGCGACACCGTCTGTGCCGACAATCACAGCTATGCCCTTGAATCCATGACCTTCCCCGATCCCGTTATCGGAATCGCAGTCGAGCCCAAGACCCAGGGCGACCTGGACAAACTCGGAATCGCACTGTCCAAACTTGCGGAGGAGGATCCTACCTTCACCGTCAAGAGCGACAGCGAAACCGGCCAGACCGTCATCAGCGGCATGGGTGAGCTTCACCTGGACATCATCGTCGACCGTCTCCGTCGCGAGTTCGGCGTCGAGATCAACCAGGGAGCTCCGCAGGTCAACTACAAAGAGGCTGTCACGGCAAGCTATCAGCACCACGAGGTCTTCAAGAAGCAGACCGGCGGTCGCGGCAAGTTCGCCGACATCCTCATCGAGATGGGTCCTGCAGACGAGGGCGTAACAGGCCTTCAGTTTGTCAGCGAGGTCAAGGGAGGCAACGTTCCCAAGGAGTACATACCCAGCGTCCAGAAAGGATTCGAGTCCGCAATGCTCAACGGAGCTCTTGCAGGCTACGAGGTCCAGTCTCTCAAGGTCACCCTGTTGGACGGTTCTTATCATCCGGTCGATTCTGATCAACTTTCATTCGAAATCGCGGCACGTATGGCGTTCAAGAACGCTTACCGCAAGTGCAAACCCATCCTTCTCGAGCCTGTGATGGCTCTGGAGGTCGTTACTCCCGAGGAGTACATGGGCGAGATTGTGGGCGATCTCAACCGCCGTCGCGGCCAGATAACCGAAATGGACACTACCACCGGTGGCGTGCGCATCATCAAGGCGTTCGTCCCTCTGGCAGAGCAGTTCGGCTACGTCACGGTGCTCCGCACCCTGTCGAGCGGACGCGCATCCAGCACCATGTCCTTCGATCACTATGCCGAGGTTCCCCCGGCCATGGCCAAGGATATCGTGGAGAAGAGCGGTTATCATCCGAATGAAGATTAGTTTTTTAACAGAAACAAAAAAACATTAGACAATATGGCTCAGAAAATCAGAATTAAACTCAAGTCTTTCGATCACATGCTCGTGGACAAGTCCGCAGCTAAGATCGTTGACACGGTGAAATCAACTGGCGCGAAAGTGAATGGTCCTATTCCTCTGCCCACCAACAAAAAGATCTTCACCGTAAACCGCTCGACCTTCGTCAACAAGAAGGCCCGCGAGCAGTTCGAGCTCGATTCTTACCGCAGGCTTCTCGACATCGAGGACAGCAACGCAAAGACCGTTGACGCCCTTATGAAGCTCGAGCTGCCCTCCGGCGTAGAAGTAGAGATCAAGGTCTGAGGTTAATCAGACATAAATAAAAAAGCCATCGCGAATTGCGGTGGCTTTTTTGGTGTTCGCAGTGCAGTAAAACTCAACGCGAAGCTTACTTCTTGGAGCACAGGACGGAACGCTGCTCAGAAAAGGGTGTCAATTTGGAGCGGATTCTCTGCAACCCTGCTGGGTAAAAGTAATCTGGAACTGCTTATAGTCTTTGCGGAACGTATGCAGGGATGAACCATCACCAAGCTTTTCATATCCTAAGACCTCTGCCCCTTCGAGCCTTTTTGCCAGTTTGAACAACTCATCGCTCCGTTCCTCCAAGATTGCCTTACATGAAGCCTGGCGGTCTGATTTCTCTCCTTTCTCAGAAGCGAGGTGGGCACGGTTTCCCCATGTCTGTAACTTTCCAGCCAGAGTTTGGTGATGTGGTTTTTCTTGCACCATTCGGCGAATTCCTCTCTTTTGTGCTTGTTGCTAAGCGCTCCGTTGCAGCTTGTAACCTTGCAGCTCATCGAAAAGACATGACCCGGTTCTTCAGGCTGTCCGGGTTTCTCATACTCAAAGACAAGCTCACCCCCCTGTGCCAGTTCCGCATGGCTGATTCTCCATTCCTTGATAGCCTTACCATTGAAAGATACCTGTTTGACCTGAGCAGGGAGGTCAGACAAATTCTTCGTCTTGATTGTCAGGATATTTCCGTTCTGCAGAGTCAGCCTGGCGTTGCTCACGCATGGTGCCCCAAGTTCATACCATCCATCGGCAGGATTCAGCATATAGAGTCCGAGCGAGGACAGTATGTACCAGGCGCTCATCTGACCGCAATCTTCGTTGCCGTCGAATCCCTTGCGGTCGGTGGAATAGCAGCGTGACAATATCTGGCGGACATGCAGCTGAGTCTTCTCCGGCTTTCCTATCCTGTTGTACAGATAAGCGACATGATGGCCGGTCTCGTTTCCATGAATGGAGCGGTTGCCATTCTCACCCTTCCAGAAAAGGTCTTCGAAATACGAATCGAGACGGGATTCCAGCCCATCGTTGCCGCCCATCAGTGCCGACAGCCCTTCGACATCATACGGAACGGCCCATACTGCGGTCTGTGGAGAACATTCGGTATAGTGATGTCCGGACAATGGGTCAACCCAGGAGCCATCGGCATTTCTCGGAAGGAAAA
The DNA here is from genome assembly GCA_002395925.1 of Bacteroidales bacterium UBA4284. The sequence goes on along the minus strand of DGVM01000002.1, from coordinate 23,377 downwards.
CCTTTGCCTCATCATTCCACAGGTTGCGATAGTTATAAGAGCGGCTCCTGAAGTACTCGGCATCGTCAAGATGTCCGGTTGCTTCAGCAAGGACAGCTGCTGCCAGGTCCTGCAAACCGAAATCCTGTGTCCTGGAAACGGACTCGTCGGTTTCATCAGCAGCGACATAACCAAGCTCCATGTACCTGGATAAGCCTGCACGCGTCTCAGGGGTGTCTCCAAAATCGCCCCTGTCCTGCCAGCGAAGTTGCAGATCATTTGGTTGCGGTTCCATGGCATTCTTCCTGACAGCCTCATATGCCGCATCGAGGTCAAAGCCCCTGAATCCCTTGGTATATGCTTCAGCAAGGATGGTTTCGGCAGGAGACCCGACCATGATTCCGGTATATGATGGATTGGGCCATTTGGGAAGTCGTCCGCCCTCGTGGTACATTTCCACCAGGCTTTGCATCATGTCATCGATGCGTTCGGGCTCCAGCATCGTCAGCAGAGGGTGCTCCGCACGATACGTGTCCCACATAGACCAGCAGTTGTACATTATGCCATCATGTACACTGTCGTCGAATGCTGAGTAATATTGGCCGTATTCGTCAATCTTCCTTGGATACAGCAGCGAGTGGTATAAACCCGTATAGAAGATGGTCTTGACATCTTCATCTGCCTCAATCTGCAGCTTATCGAATTCCCTCTGCCAAGACATTCTTGAAATGTCGGCCACGTCATCCACGTCTTTGGAACCAATCTCTCTTTCCAGATTGTCCTTTGCCTGCTCAACGCTGATTAAAGAGAGCCCGATCCTGGCTATGAGCGGCTTCTGCGACGGCCCGAAGCAAAGAACGCATTGAGTTTCATCCTCGTCGTTGCCCGTACACTCATGCCCTGCATATGGCCTGGAGAAGGTCATATAGAAATATCCCCTGAAGTTTGGCTTGGGACTGGTGTGACCAGCATCGAATCGATCAGAATTCCATCCTGAAGCGCTCATGCCGTCTTCTGAGAAATCGACATGGCCGAGATGGGGTGAATGATCGGAGCAAGCCCCCACAGGGATTCGCGAAGCATCGATTATAAGGTGCTCGGCAGCAGAGAACTCGAACACTACTGAATGCTCAAGTCCGGAATATCTGGTACGGATTCCGCCAGCCTCTACGATGGAAAGATAAGGCGTGTATTCCTCCCTCGTAATCCGCTGACCGCGACTTGCATAATCCACAACGGGTTCCCCGATTCGTGGCTGAAATGATACCTGTCCCCAATCACCCATCCAGATAGCAGGTTGCCTGGTACCTATGAACCCGAGCAGAAGCGTATCGGAACTGTTGTAACTGAGCGTTCCAACTTCAGTCAGACGGGTCATAGGAACCCAGTCGGCAGATCCGAACGGAACACCGACATACGGCATCATCCCGCCATATTCGGTACCGTCACCTTCCGTTCCGATCAAAGGGTCAACATAATCCAGACCGTTGAAAGGGGAGCAAGAAGCCAGCGCAATTGCCAGAATGGATATTATTGGAGCAGTTTTTTTCATAAAAACAAAAGGCGGATGAAAGAATTCCTCCATCCGCCCCAAAAAAGTGAACTATATCAGATAATAATTATCTGACGTCTCCCAATCTTTCTGCAGTGACTTTAAGTGTCTTAACATTGAGAGTGAGCTTGTAGATACCGCCTTCGGTAACCTTGAACTGAGTGTCTTTCTGCCAATCCTGGTCTCTATAGTATGCGGTCCACTCATCCCCGGCCTCCTCATTACGATTATAGCTGGGAATCCACTCGGTATTGCTGCACATGAACTTGAAGTCGTTGTTTGCCTTCACCTCTCCAATCCAGAAGTAGGTCTCTCCGTCATACGTGAACATGTGCTCGGCGCTGGCGAGATCCCAACCCCAGGACATAGCGCCGATGGGATAGATCAGCGGGTATTCATAGGTAGGATTCTTGACGCAAGAGATCTCAAGAGTCTCGGTGTTGAGCTCAATGATATACTCACCAGCCTCTGAGATTTCAAAGGTGGAATCATCAGAAGCGCCATCATCGCGATACCTCATGGTCCAATAGTATCCTGCATTCGGATCCCTGTTATAGCTGGGAACCCAGTTATCCTTGTAGCAGAGGAACTTGAACGTGCCTACATTGAGCCATCCTGCCCAGAAGTAATCTTTGTCATTCCAGGTCATCATAGGTTCTGCCAGAGTATTGTCCCAGCCCCATGCGAAGCATCCTCCGACGGGGTACATGCCAGGATTCTCAACGACCTTGTCAACAGCGACAGTAAGGTCGGTAATGTTAAGTGTAATCTTATATTTCCCGGATTCTGATACCTTGAAGCAGTCATCGGGCTGCCAATCCTCGGTCTTCTTGTAAACTGTCCAGTAATTCTCGGCGTTGGCGTCACGGTTATAGCTGGGAATCCAGTTTCCGTCGTTCTGGCAGAGGAACTTGAAGTCGTTGTTGGCTACAATGTTACCGGTCCAATAGTACACAATGCCATCTTCAGTCGTCATTTCCTCGGCCTTTGTGGGATCCCATCCCCAATCCATTGCCCCGATAGGATAGATCTTTTCCCATGATGAAGGATCGAATTGAGGTTCTGCTGTCACCTTAAGGGTCTCGATATTTATGGTAAGGGTATAGATTCCTGAAGCCTCCACCTTCCACTGAGTATCGGGTTCCCAATCCTGAGTCTTGTAATATGCAGTCCAATAATCGTCTGCATTTGCGTCCCTGTTGTATGAGGGCTGCCATGCGGTCTTCTGGCACTCGAACTTGAAGTCAAGTCCTGCCGTGAGATAACCGGTCCATGTATAGGTAACGCCATCGATAGTCTCCATTTCTTCAGCTGCCTCAAGATCCCATCCCCACTCCATGGCACCGACCGGATACAGTTTCTGGAAGCCGTCAGAACAAGGTACCACCTCGACAGTGAGTTCCTTGATATTAAGTGTAATGGTGTACTGACCAGACCTGTCCACCTCGAAGCAGTCATCGGGCTGCCAGTCCTCGGTCTTCTTGTAAACTGTCCAGTAATTCTCGGCGTTGGCGTCACGGTTATAGCTGGGAATCCAGTTTCCGTCGTTCTGGCAGAGGAACTTGAAGCTGTTCTTAGCCTTGATCATACCAGTCCAGGTATATACGATTCCATCGTCGGTTTTCATCATCTCAGCCTTGGTAGGATCCCAAGCCCAATCCATGGCGCCGATAGGATAGATAGTCTCATATCCCGCATTGTTCTTGGAGGCAGTAAATTCCACGACATTGGAATAGGACGTCCTTCCGGCTCCGGATGTTGCCATCAGCTTTGCAATGAAGGATGCACCCTGGCTGAGGTCAACTTTGAGGGCGTTGGCAAAATCCCTGACTTCAGCGGAAGTGAATGTCCTGGATGTGCCGGAGACCTCAAAATCAGTGCATGATGCGAAACCCTTGTCCTCAGACGTGGTAATCATAAGGATATATGATACTGATGTCTCTGAGGCGGGCGCATTCCAGCTGAATGTGATTGCTGCGTCATCACCATATTCCTCAAACTGAAGATCCGTTTTGTCGATTGAGAGTACGGGATCCTCAAGCGGTTTGATTTCATTCGGATCCTTGCAGGAAGCGACAAGCAGCATTGTCATTGCAACAAATGCGGCAGGTAAAAAAGATAATATTCTCTTCATGTTACTGTGAATTAGTTTTCGTGTTTTTATGTATACGCATAAATGGCGTCGAATAATTAACAGTATTTTGAATTATTTCATGTGAATGGCCTTGAGCATGGCTTCATCCGGCTTCCCGTCCTTGATGATACCGAACCCGTCTTTATTATCTTTATAACACCAAATTGCGCGGGGAATGCCCAATTGGTCAAATACGGTTTCCATGTCAGAATGCCAGGCCAGACGGTCCTCCTCGGGTACGGACGGCAGACAACCGTATTCTCCACAATACACCTGAAGGCCATACTTGGAAGCAAGCGCCAGAACTTCGTTGAAGTGCTTCCGAAACACGGAACGGTCATAAACCTCTCCAATATATGAACGGACGGCATTCTTGGCTTCTGCCGTGCAATGGGCGGAATCGAATTCTTCCTGTGTAATGGTGACACCTGGATAATGTACCGCGCCGTTGAAATCTTTCTGGCAGGTCCAGGAGGCCTTATAGTGTGTCAGGAGGAATGGATTGTAGTAGTGGAAACTGATTATGATATTCTTGTCTCCCTTAGGGACTTCCAGATACTTTGCCCCTGAGTAGCTTTGGGAAGGGTTCGTGCCTATGACAATCACCCTTTCGGGTTCAAGTTCCCTGATGGCGTTATAGCAGTTGCGGACCAGATTGTTCCAATCTTCCTTTCTTTGAGCCTGAGGCTCATTAAGCAGTTCGTAGGCAAGCATGTCATTCGGGAAAGAGTGCAGTTCGCCACTGATCTGGCGCCACATTTCGTAGAAAGCCTCCTGAGCCGACTGTTCAGTGAAAAGAGTGTTGCTTCCTGAAGTGAAGTGGTGGGAGCGAAGGATGTGCATATCGACAATCACCTTCAAGTCGCTCTTGATACAATAATCGACCGTCCATTTAAGGAGCTCGAATGCCTCATCATTCTTGCTGCCGTCAGTCTTGAACATCTGCTCCTCATCGATAGGAAGCCTGATATGATCAAAGCCATAATCCTTGATTGTCTTTATGTCTTTGGCAGTAAAATACCTTGCCCTTGTATCGCCACGGTGAGAGCTCTGAGACAGGAAGTATGCGATATTAACTCCCCGCTTGATATTGAAACAGACCTCCGGGGTCTCGTCCTGAGGCTTTTCCGCACATGAGACAGCGCTCATTATGCAAACAAGTGTCAATAAGAATCGTATCATTTATTTGATCAAGATAGTATTCCCTTCACGATGAACTGACAGGCTCTGGTCCATGGACAAGATCCTGATAAAATCATCTGCCGTTTCTCCATTGACGAGAGCGATATGATAGTGAGTCCCAAGGAGTTCCTCGCGTTCAACAATGACCCTTACTCCGAAAATCCGTTCGATGTCACGGGCAATGTTCCCAAGTGTCTCATTCCGGAAATAATATTCACCCTTGCGCCATAATCCGGAATCGGATTCCGAATAGTCTTTCTTCAAAGTACCTGTGTCCTTGTTGAAAGAGAGGTTATCTCCAGGAACCATTTCACATTGAACCTTTTGTGCATTGTGGGCATCTCCCTCGAAAGCAATTTTACCCTCATCAAGGGTGACGGAGATGGTCTGATCCTCCGTGTATGACTTCAGGTTGAACTTCGTTCCTTTGACCTTGATTCGGGCATCATCTGTAAGCACTTCAAAAGGATGATCCGGATCCGCCTGGACGTCAAAATAGCCCTCTCCCGTAAAGAATACCTGTCGTACTTTACGGCCGAATGATGACGGGTAAACAAGAATGCTTCCACCATTCATGGCAATCGTTGTCTTGTCGGCAAGGACGATTTGGGTCGTCTGGCCGGGACGAGTACTCAGAGACTGCCATGTAACAGGGCTTTCCTTATGCAAGAGCAGAACCAAAGCCAACGCTGCAAGGGGCAGTGCCAGGAAGGCTGCTATTCTCTCGGCCCATGGGAAGAAACGCGGCAAGCGGCGCGGGGGCTCGTTTTCGATGCCTGCCATTCTCTTAAACTTTGCAAAAGACGCCCTTGCCTTGGACCGTTCCGAGGCTGTGGTCTTTTCGTCAATGACATCCCACAATATTTTGTTGTATTCTACCATATTCTGTCAATTAATAATAAGGCCAATGCAATGGGCAGGTAATCACCCATCTTCTCTTTCAGCGTTGACAAGGCCAACGCTATATGTTTGTTAACTGTATGTACACTCAGACCAAGCTTTTCGGCAATTTCCTTGGCTTGCAGTCCTTCCACCCTGCTCATTACGAAGATTTCTTTCCTCCTGGGCGGCATTTCGTCTATCACGCTTGCCGCGATCGATTCAATTTCCTTCAGGCAATAAGCGTCCGGCGACTCTTCCACATGTTTCGATTTCGCCCATTCCTGGTACCTGACGGCATATCCTTCTTCTCTGAAGACATCCAGCACAGCCCTCCTGGCTGTTATATAGATGTAGGAGTCCAGCTGTCCGTCTTCCTTGAGCCTGTCCCGGTTACGCCACAACTTCAGGAACACATCCTGAGTGACATCCTTCGACTTGTCAGAATCCTGAAGCAGAATGGATGTATAGGTCAGCACCTTGTTGTAATACGCTACATACAGCTTCTCGAAAGCCTTTATGCTCCCGGCAGCGATAGCGGCTATGTCGTGGCGGATATCCATATTTTTTCTTTGACTGTCAGTTATGCAAAGATACAAAGAGCTCCGATAATCGATAATTGACAATCAAAGGCATAAATATTACCTCAGGGCAGCCTGCCCAGCGTCCTCAGGCCAGTATGGATTCTGATATATGACAGAGCCTGAAACAGTACCGTTCTCCGACGTCAATATCATTTCCTGGACACTGATCGGCTGCAGGTAATGCGCCATTGAGAAAGTCAGGCCCTCATACGCTTCGCTCATCTCTGACTTCTCATAGGGTCTCAGGTACTTGCTTCTTGAAGGAGACGAGACGTTTGCATCCTGTGTGCCATACTTAAGCTGGGAGCCGTACCATCCCTTCATCTGTCCCCAGATCTTGAATCCTTCGATATGATATGGGTTGTCAATAAGTTGATCCATGGCACGCCATCTCTGCAGATCCATTTCTCGGAGGCCCTCTGCCATGAGTTCGCATCTGCGCTCCCTGCGGATGTTGTAAAGCGTAGGATCTATCAATTTTCCGCCGGAATATGCGCCCCAGTCATTCAATGCTTCAACGTTCATGTCAGTGGCTTGTATTGTCTTCTTGAAATCAGTATCCACATTGGCTCTTTGGCGAATGGCTTCCCAATAACCAGTAGCCTTCGAATCAAGGGAACCGTAGCGCTCATAATATGCCTCCATGTAGTTCAGCAGTGCTTCAACGCCCCTGAACGTGATGGATGCAACGTATGATCCGGCTATGCCGACCAAATGGATCTGATGGAGAGGATTGCCTTTTCTGATAGTGTAACCGGTGGAATATACCCTTGAGAAATCCGAACCGAACAGGTTTGGATAAGGCTCAACAGATACTGCCTGGGATGCACCCTCATACTCATCAATGCTATTCTTCTGTCCGGGTTCCTTGAGGAATATGAAGAGTCTGCCATCACGTTCCTTCCTTACGTCGGCAATATAATCATCGCCATGGTAACCGCTTCCCTCGGCATATATAGGAAGACCGTTTGCCATCAGGAAGCCGTCAACCATTCCTCTTGTCAGGCCGGCGCCGAGATTCCCCCTGTTGCCCCACTCGCCACAGCCGTTCGTAAATCCCAGTCCCTGGTCGTACTGCCTCCAGAGAAGGACCTCGGGATAACCCGAAAGGTCCGTATCGGAGAACATGTCCATATACGGATTGGCGGCTTCGTCTGCGCTTTGCTGAACAGTTCCGCTGTTGCTTGTCAATGATACTTTGTCAGCGACAAGTGCTGATGACTCTATGGCCTGGTCAAGGAACCATGATATCTCGTCATCAATACTGCCTGAAGGGTATGAATAAGATGAGTTATACTCTTTCTTGCTACCGGGCCAATCCTGCCCCAGAGGCACGAATGCCGTGCCCTTGAAATATTTCAGGAACGTGCCTTCATAAAGTGCCACCCTGGACTTGAGAAGAAGCGCGCAGTCTCTGTTGATTCTTGTCCGACGCGATTCAAAGTTTTCGGGCATAAGTTCCAGGGCCTTGTCAAGGTCGGAAAGAATGAACCTGGCGACCTCGTTGCGTGGTGAACGCTTGCTCGCTTCAGTCAGAACCTCCTGATCGTCAGGAAGAGTGGTCTTAACAATCGGGAAGTCCCCATACTGCTGATAGCGCACGAAGTACTCATATGCGCGCAATAAGTAAATCTCGCCTATGTATTGGCGGATTTCTGCCGTGCTCCCGGAAATCTGGCCTGCTTCAAACTTTGGAAGGACCCTCTCAAGGAAGTAGTTGCAGTCGTAGATGTTCTTGAAATACCAAGCCCCGTTGTTGGGGACGGTCCAGGACCCCTTGATATATTTCGTGCTGGGAGTCATGTATGCCTGATTGTCAGTATACTGATCCTTGACAAAGGTAAGGTTGTAGTTGGAATGTGACGGAAGGATATTCGTGTACAGCCCATTTGCATAATAACCCAGCTGAGAGGCCTCGTCAAGGTACTTCTCAGGAGCAATCTGTGAGGTCGGTTCCTTGTCCAACAAACTGTTGCAAGATACAAAGAGCACCGAAGATGCCAGGAATAATTTGATATATCTGTTCATATTGTCGTCGGATGATTTAGAGGGTTATTGTCAGACCGCAGGCCCATGTTTTATGGATAGGATATCCGATGCCGCTGATCAGATCGTTTCCGTTGATTCCTTCAGGGTCAAACACTGTGGACAGCTTTGTACCTGTCCAGAGGTTCTCACCTGTAAAGAACAGACGCAGGTTGGAGACCTTGAAACTCTTAGTCACCTTTTGGGGAAGTGTATAACCGAATGTAAGATTCTTCAAACGTATGTAGGATGCATCCTGAACATATTTTGTCTGCATGTATTGGTTCTTCGCATTAAGCAGGGGACGGGGATAATATGAATCAAGATTCACGTCAAGATTGCCAGAGGGCCTGTTGCGGAAATAGTCAAGATGCTCCTCGAAGCCAAGCATATACCATATATTCTGGTTGCTTGAAGCCCAGAAAGCAACGTAACCGGGCCAGAAGTCCCTCTTTCCTACTCCTTGGAAGAAAGCCCTGAAATCAAAACCTTTCCATGCAGCGGTCAGATCAAGACCGAACAGGAACCTGGGCTGATCATTGCCAAGCTTTATCAGGTCGCCATGGTCATCCAGAGTGCCGGATTCCATGGAGATGACGCCATTGCCGTCCAAGTCTGCATACATGATGTCACCGGCCCTCCAGTCAGTGCCGAGCCATGACTGTCCGCCATGGGGCAAGGTGGCGAGATGTGCCTTCATCTCCTGGTCTGTCTTTGCAATGCCGAGCGTCTGCAATCCCCAGAAATCACCGACATGGCTGCCCGGATAATATGAGTAAATCATATTGGTCATCAGGAGCTTCGACTCATTCGGGTATTTAAGGATCTCTGTCTGGCTGTCTGAAAGGACAAACCTGATACCATAGAGTACGCCGCATTTCAGTTGGTCTTTCCACTGGATTTCAAAGTCGAATCCATAGGTGCGAAGGTCAGTGTTATTGGTGCTCGGGACATTGGCTCCCAGAACGGCCGGAAGCTCCTGTGCCGGACCCACCATATCGGTGGTCTGTCTTGAGAAAGATTCCAGCGAACCGGTCAGGCGGTTGTTGAACGCACCGAAATCAAAGCCGACGTTATATGTGCGTACAGTCTCCCATGTAAATGACGAACTGATCAGCTCGGGAGAATAGGCGGTATTGGTCGCCTTTCCGTTCTGGAGCCAGGCGCCATTATTGATATACACGCCCATTGTCTGATAGGTTGGATACCAGTTTCCCGTGTTCTGATTACCGAGCGAACCATACGAAGCCCTGAACTTCAAGGTGTTTACATATTTGGTGAGTCCTTTCCAAAAAGGTTCCTTCGCGACATTCCATCCGGCAGAGAACGACGGGAACCAGTTCCAGCGGTTCGCCGCGCGGAAACGCGATGATCCATCGTATCGGATATTTGATTCAAATAGATACCGGCCGTCATAGTCATAGTTGAATCTGGCAAAATAACCGGCTGTTGCCCAGCTCGCATCGCTGCCCCAGACGCTTGGCTCCACATACCGTCCGGAATAAGTATAACCGGTAGTAAGGTTCATCACGGCGAGGTCCTCACTGATGACGCCAACCCTCTTCGTTCCGGAATTGCTGGTGAAGTAATCCTCATACTGCATTCCAGCCATGAACTTGAAATTGTTCTTCTCGAGGGAAAGATTATATGAGGAATACACATTGAGGGTCAAGTAATTATATTTCACGTTGTTATCCTGAACAAAACTTTCTCCGTTCCTGACGAACGCGTCTCCATTGTAATCATGGGCATAAGTCATCAGCCTTGTCATGTGCTGAGTGTAGTTCTGGGATGTATAGTTCAGTTCTGCGTTAGTTACCCAGTTCTTGACCGGCTCGAGCGTCAACGCGAAATGATGGTTAAGATTGTCGGTGACCTCATTGGAACGGCCACCATTGACCATCAGCTGCAACTGCTCATTGTCCATATAGATATATCCGTTATCGTCATACGCGGGAACTTCAGGCCAGCTTTGGCGTGCCCAGTCGGCAAAGAGAGATGACGTAAGGTATATCGGGCGGCCGTAAGTGGTCCTGTTGTACCGGAATGAATAATTGGCGGTCATCCATTCGGTCAGCTTCGCGTTGATTTTTGCCGTAGGCGTAAAACGCCTGTAAATGTCATCGGTAACGGAAAGAAGGCCATGCTGGTCAAGCCATCCCATGGACATGTAGAATGAATACTTCTCGTTACCGCCGCTCATGCTCACATTATGTTCCTGCGAGAATGAGTTATTCTTGAAATACTCCTTGAAGCAATTGACGTTCGCATTGGCCTGAAGATAGCCGTCAGCCCAGTATTTAGGGTTGTCGGGGTTCTGAATCGAAACCGTAGTGATCTTACCGTCAATATATTGCTTGATGCGATTAACCTGGTCTGGATTGAAGAAGTCCGCCACATTTGAGTTGCGACAGGCATCGTTGGCAAGAGTCACGAAATCATACGAGTTCAGGATTCTTGGCCAAAAGGTCGGACTGGACCAGCGAAAAGTGTTGTTGTAGTTCACAGAGGGCTTTCCGTTCCCTCCGGATTTGGTCGAAATGAGTATGACTCCGAAAGGGGCACGGGATCCGTATATGGATGATGCGGCTGCGTCCTTAAGGACCGAGATACTCTCAATATCCTGCGGATTAATCGTATTGAGGTTTCCCTCTGCACCATCAATCAGCACAAGAGGCGAGGCATTTGAGCCCTCGCCAATCGTTCCGATACCTCGTATATCCATTGATGGCGTTGAATCCAGAAGTCCGCTGGACTGCGATATGTTCAATCCGGCCACCAATCCCTGAAGAGCTTGAGTGGCACTCTGAACCGGTCTCTGAATAATATCTTTATTGGAAACGGTTGCCACGGATCCGGTCAGATTGACCTTCTTCTGAGAGCCAAATCCGATGACCACGACTTCATCCAGATATTCTTTATCCTCCTCCAAGACAATTACGTAGTCCATTCCGGGTTTTACTTGAACAATCTGGCTGGTGAAACCTATACATGATACATTGAGGAGGCTCTCCTTAGTAACCGGAATGGAGAAATGCCCGTCATTATCTGATATGGTTCCTGTATTTGTGCCCTGAATGAAAACGCTGGCCCCGATGATGGAACCCCCTTTTGCATCCAGAATTCTACCTGTTGTATACAACTGGGGGGCTGTCTTCTGCTTGCTGTCAGCATTCTGCGGTTTATTCGAGACAACGACAGCGTTGTCATTGACTGTCCACGCCACATTCTGTCCCTGGAATATCTTCTTGACAATATCTTCCAACGGGGCATTTTCAAATGATGCTGAAACTCGAGTGCCGAGGTCAACGCAATCGCTCTTCAAAACGAAACTGATGCCATGGATCTTCAATAGCTCCATAGCCTTCTCAACAGTGCAGTTGTCAAACTTCACCGTCAGATTCTGCGCCTGGAGCGACATAGATACAGCCAATGCCACCAGTATTACAAAGCATTTTCTCATATTAGATTGGGTTTACAACAATTATACGCATAATGGACATAAATTAACTAATCAAGGACAAGGAATTTCTTTTCGACATCCACGAAAGGCCAATAAAAACCTGCTGCCGGTTAATCACTCTACGCCATTCATCCGTCATATATATGACCATAATCATAATAGTTATGACCGCAAGATTCTATTTCCCCTTATTGCTATGTTTGGCTGTCGCTTGTTCGGCAAGACAATCTGAAACAAATCCTGTATATCTTGATTTTAGTGCTCCTATAGAGGACCGGGTGGAAGACGCATTATCCCGCATGACCCTTGAGGAAAAGGTTTCTATTCTCCATGCACAGTCAAAATTTTCTTCAGCCGGGGTTCAACGCTTAGGCATACCGGACATTTCCTGTTCGGACGGTCCAAACGGAGTCAGGCAGGAAATACTGTGGGATGATTGGCATCATGCTGGCTGGACAAATGATTCATGTGTCGCTTTCCCAACATTGACAGCTCTTGCTGCAACATGGGATCGCGAACTCGCAGGCCAGTACGGCAAGGCTCTTGGCGAGGAGGCCCGCTTCAGAGAAAAAAACATCATCTTGGGGCCCGGGGTGAACATTTTCCGCACACCTCTGTGCGGACGGAATTATGAGTATTTGGGCGAGGATCCTTATCTGGCTTCACAGCTGGTTGTACCGTATATACGGAATGTTCAAAAAAATGGCGTATCTGCATGTGTCAAGCACTTCTGTCTCAACAACGAAGAAACGTACCGCAACCAAACGGACGTATATGTGAGCGACAGGGCCCTGCATGAGATATATCTGCCCGCGTTCAAAGCAGCTGTAAAAGACGCAGGAACATGGTCTCTGATGACCAGTTACAATAAATATGAAGGGGAATACACATCACACAGCCATAAACTGCTGAGTGAGATCCTAAAGGAAGAATGGGGGTTCGATACATGACACCGGGGCCGCAGTAAAGGCCGGAATGGATATGGAATTCGGAACGTCAGGATCATATTCTGATTATTACCTCGCCGATCCATATCTTGCCGGATTGAAGGAAGGAAAATACGACATGAATGAGTTGGATGACAAATGCCGTCGTGTGCTCCGTTTGATTTTCCGTACAGCTATGAACCCGGACAAGCCTTTCGGCTCACTATGCTCTGATGAGCATTATGAGACCGCCAGAAAAGTTGGTGCTGCAGGTATCGTCCTCCTTAAGAACAACGGGGGCCTTCTGCCTGTCAAGAAAGACGTGCACAGGATTGCGGTAATCGGAGAAAACGCCCTCAAGAGGATGACCATCGGAGGCGGTGCGGCTTCTTTGAAGGTACAGCATGAAATCTCTATCCTTCAGGGAATAAAGGACCGTGCCTTCCGTGTTGCAGACATGGTATCTTGGTTCCGAAGCAGGGCGTTCCTTTGCAGACGTTCTGTTCGGTGACGTGAATCCTTCCGGGAAGCTGCCTTTTACCTTCCCGAAACAGCTCGGGGACTCTCCTGCACATTATGCCGGCAAAGCATTTCCGAATCCCGATCGCAACGACTATGACGAAGGCATCTATGTAGGATACAGGTGGTACGAAAAAAACGGCATCCAGCCGCTGTTTGCATTCGGGCACGGCCTGAGCTATACCGAATTTGAATATGGGCAGGCCAAAGTCAGCCGCTCCACCATAAGGAATAAAGGATCATTGCAGATTCGGGTGCCTGTAACGAATATAGGCAAGACTGCAGGCTCGGAAGTCGTCCAGCTCTACATTTCTGATGCCGAATGCTCTTTGGACCGCCCCGAGAAGGAGTTGAAGGGATTCGAGAAAGTTTATCTGCTTCCGGGAGAGACGAAAACAGTAACATTCAACGTATCTGAAGACCTGTTGCAATACTACGATGAAACAGCCGGAACCTGGGTTTCCGAACCCGGCGAATTTGAAGCAAAGATTGCAGCCGCTTCTGATGACATAAGAAGAACCGTTCGGTTTTTCCTTAAGTAGCAAAAAGGCCAACTGTTCAGCTGGCCTCTAATTGGTGGTCCCTGCAGGGCATGATCCTGCGACTCCCTGATTATGAGTCAGGTGCTCTAACCAACTGAGCTA
>DGVM01000002.1:0-9429 GCA_002395925.1 Bacteroidales bacterium UBA4284 | reverse complement strand
CCAACTGAGCTAAGGGACCGTCAGACTTGAATACCCCAAGTCGGGGAGTGCAAAGTTAGTAAACTTTCGCCAATATCCAAAAAATAACGGTGCTTCTAATACTCCAGGGCTACGGCAGGACCGAAGTACTTAATCTTGACGAAAAGACCTACATTCGATGCCCGGTTTGCAGCTGCACGGATAGGGCGGATATCATCGAAATAGATGGTGTAAACCTTGTCCCGCTCATCTATGACCGTTTCGCCTTCTTCTTCCGTTGTAGGCTTGTTCAGGAGGGTGTCTATGTACCAGAAGTCCCAAGGCTCTCCGGCTGCGCGGTAGTTCCAATCTGAGTCGGTTGTGGAGAAAGACATCCCGGACAGTGTCTCTCCGTCGAGTCTGGAGCCGTTTTCGGTGCCGTTCATTTCTACGGCGATATTGTTCTCCGTCTCTTCAAGTGCAGTGCTGCCGGAACTCCTGCGCTCGGCCTTGAAAGGATTAAGCGTAAGGGACGCCATACGGATTTTGATGGGATAGAGACCAAGGGGATAGTCGCCGGGAATCTTTATGTCCATCTTGTACGTGTCACAAGTTACTCCGTTGACTGTGCGCGTATCTCCTGTCTTTATCAACTTGAGCTCAGTGCTGCCCTGAGGCAGATAGTTGAACTTGTCGATGGTGTAGATGTTGAGGAATCGCGTCATGCCCGTTATCTTGTCCTTGAGCTCTATCTGGCCGCCCTGGAGTGCGGAGTTGATGGATGTACCGAGTGTAAAGCTTATCGCGCCCCTGTAGGTGGTGCCGTCATTGCTGACGGTAGTGACCGTAACTACGTCGGACGCAAAGGAAGAACGGATGTCGGTGTTCCATGCGGCCTTGAAGCTGTCTGCGGTGACGCCGCTCGTGCTTTCTCCGCTGACCATCGCCTTATATTCAAAGTAAATGGTCTGGGTGGTGTTGACCAGTGCCGGATCCTGATAAATGAGGTAAGTGTCTCCGAGTATGGACAACTGATAGCGGCCGTCGTTGACGGTAGGAACGGTTTCGCTGATGGTTACGGTCTGGTTGTTGGCGTAGGTTACGGAGTTTACCGCATCATCGAAGCTGGCATATCCAAGGCCCTCCCAGGGGATGCCGAAGATGTCCAGGACATAGTTGTGGTTGCGGAAAATCTTGCACGGCTCCTGGCTCTCGTTGAGCATCATGAGGGTGTGGTACTTGGTCTTGGTGCCGGATTGGCCGTCAATCTTGTAAACCACCTTCAGTATGATTTTCGGAGGGTCGCTCTCGTTGTTCTCATCTTCGAAGAGGAACAGGGGAGCGTTAATCGAATTGGTGCCGTCGTAAATCTGGATCATGTCGGCCTCGGTGGCTGTGTATCGGTGAGCGTCGCTCTTGTCGTACTGGGTAAGACGGTCTTCCTTGAGCGCGGGAGTGGCGGCGGGGTCGAAGTAGCCGTCGAAGTGGTCCGTGGGGTTTTCGTCCCAGTAGGGGGCGATATAACCCTTGTCAAGCCCGTTGGAGAGTATCCAGTGGATTGACTGGATGGTGTAGTCGGTGGGATTCTTCTCTATGGGATAATCGTTCCCGTCGATGGTTATCTTGCCGCCGGAAATAGTGTAGCTGGTGCCGTTTACCGTGATGCTCTTGCCGTCTTCCACTTGCTGCGCTGTACGGGGGAAGTCGAACATGTAGCCGAAGTCCACGCGGGCGCGGTCACGCACGAGGTGGACGTTGTGGCCCTCTTTCTTGGAGTAGGTGACTGTGCCGTCGGGAAGCGTGGTCGCGAGTGCCAGCCAGTCCTTCATGGCCTCGGAACTTGCTTCTCCGTGGAAACCCCAGTAGGTGATGGTGCGGTGGCT
The DNA here is from genome assembly GCA_002395925.1 of Bacteroidales bacterium UBA4284. Next base: position 7,588 of record DGVM01000002.1, on the reverse strand, counting down.
GGCTGCCGTGACGGTCATTTTTGCCGATTTCACGAGATTGTTCTCGTTGCCGCCGATCTGGTCGTTTCCCGGGATGTTTGTGGGGGCGTATCCATCGGGAAGTCCGATCCCTACATTGCCCACGAAGTGTATGCGTGCAGTACGGGACGGCACCGTTCCCTCGAAGAGCTCGCGTCCCTGGCAGTCGAGGCCGTCATGGTTGTAGGCCTGCTCGGCTCCTATGAGTATTGCCTGGCGCCATCCGAGGTATATGCCTTCTCTGGTAAAGCAGAGCATGTGGAGGGTCTTGATATAGTCCGTGGGGTCTTCGTCTCCTCCCACTACGCTCGCCTTGGTGGACGCATCAACGGCCGGTTCACCCGGAAGGGCAAAGCCTATGCGTACGGGCATCTGAGGCTCGTCCAGGCCGAGTTCATGCACCAGCTGCTTGCTCACGCCCTCGTAGCCGGGAAGCTCAATCTCCCTGGGGGAGCAGGACAGGAGTCCGCCCAGAATCGTAGCTACAGCCAATATGTATCTGCAATGCTTCATCAGTCGTCCTCCTTGTTAAGTCTCTTGATTTCTTCGTATGTGAGGTCCCGGACGCAACGGGTGAAGGTGTTGTTGGTTCCTGACGCGTAGGCCTGATAGGAATTGCCGTCCAGGGCCCAGTAATAGCGTCCTGCAAGAACCCGCACCATGGTGACGCCGTAACTGGCGGCGCCTTCTGTCTGATACTTGATGATGGTCTCGATTTCTGACTTCGTAGGGAGCCTCCATCCGGTGTATCTGTTGCCGTCCTTGTCGACTTCCATGTACGTACCGCAGTGTTCTGCTGCCGTTGCTGCCGTATATGCTCCGCCGGATACGGCACCGAGCTGGGAAGCAATCATGAAGGCGGGGGAACAGACGTTGTCCTGCGACTGGTAATTGCCGTCGAGCACGGGCCTGCCGATTGCGTAGGTGTTACTCGTGGACGTCAGCTGGATTACGTACATCTGAGGGTTGGTCAGATTGGAGAAGCTGTTGTCGGTGTGGTAGGTGGAGCCTCCGGAGTCGATGGGATTGGATACGTTGTTGGCATAGACTTTCGCGTAGAAACCTATGCCGTCGTAAGTGGTCGTTCCGGTGTGTTTCTCCCAGTCCACCCAGTCGCCGGTTGAGGCGATCTGCTTCTGGACGTCTCTATAGTAGCGGCGGGCGTAATACGTGGTCTTTTGGCTATACTGGCTCCGGTGGTAATTGGTCCAGCGATAGCGTTGACCGGTGGTGCTGTTGCCATTATTTCCACGCCAGTCATAGTTGGTGCCTGAATTAACGGTCATTCGGGTGTCGCCCCAATACCAGTAGCCGTCGGCGCCCAGTATGGCGTTGGATTCACCATCGTTGTTCATTCTGGTTGAGCCCTGGGTGACATTGTTTCTATACTGTGTCTGGACCGTCGAATTGTTGGTACCTGTCGTATAATTCACCCTGTAACTGGAAGCATCGGGGTCGGAAGGCTGGACCTGCCTGGTATTGGAAGATTTTCCTGTATAGGCAGAATTGTATTCCGACAGAGAACACTCTATATTGTCTTCGTAGCTGAACGAGCTCGCGCTGCCCCATCCGTCGGCCTCCGGATTGAATGAGTATTCACGCACAGTCTCGGTCGTATAGGACTCGTTCCACTTGGAAGACCAGACTCCGGTGAATGACTGTATGTTGTCCAGCGGGAAGTGCCTGATTGTTATGGGTACGGCGTCCACGCCCGTGGCGTTCTTTAGGTAGGCGGTGAACGATATGTCCTTGACGGCGCGGCTGGCCAGGGCCTCGGACTCCACGCTCAGTATTCCCGTAGGCGTGAGGGTTATGATGACTTTCTCGCCCTGGGCGCCCGATGTAGGTGCGGTGGAGGTGATAACAATGTCCCTCTTGCCGTCGGTGTTGGCGTCGGTTGCCGTCACAAGCGTGCCGCTGTCGTTGCGCACCTGCTTGGTGACGGTGCCCTTGATGTCGGTGGTGTTGCCCAGGTAGTTGACGTACGAGACCGCAAGGGTCGAAGGGTCGATGTCCACGATGCGCCCGTCGTCGATGGATACGGAGGCGTACCACTGCAGGTCGACGCTCTCGGTGCCGTCTCCCTTGAGCGTGTACTCGGTAGGGATGATGGTGAGGTACTTGGTATCGCTGATCTTTACCGTAGTGGCTTCCTGAGTCATGTTCGTCTCCGTCCAGGGGATGACGTGGTATTCGATGCGGAGCTCTTCGTCCTGGGCGTCGAAGGCTTCGTTGGAAGCACCCAGCGAGGCGAGTTCTACGTCCACGATGTAGATATGGTTGCGGTCGAGCGATGTAACGGTGGATTCGTCACACACCGGAATGCGGTAGTAGCTTCGCATCTGGTCGCCGTCGGAATCGCGGGTGTAGAATACGGACAACAGGACATAAGGGACACGGTCGTTGTCGGCACTCCAGTCTATCGGATAAGTATATGTCACCATCGCGAAAGTGTTCTCAGTATTGTCGGAACTGGTACCCTCCTTGAAGATGGTGTAGTTGCTGCCCGAGGTCATGAGGGGCTCGTTTGCCGGCAGCGGGTCGGTGTCGTATGCTATGTCGGAGCCTGTGTAGCAGAAGTTGACGGGCTTCCAGCGGGGTTCGCCGGCTGTGCGGCCTACCAAAGCCATGTATTCCTTGATTGAGCCGTACACGGCCTTGCCGTGCTCGTCCTTAATCGGTTCCGGGTTTGGATTGGAGGCTGTGGGTTCCGGCTGCATGAGGACATTCTTCTCGTCGCTGAACTTGACGGTGACGATAATCTTCGCCGCGGCCCTCTCAAGGTCGACGTCGAACACCTGCTCGGACTTCGAAGGGTCTATGGTCCATCCTTCTATCTTTCCGTCCATCAGGAAGTTCTTCTTTTCGGAGTACATGCAGTTGGAATAGTACATGTTGTCCGTCACGGGCGGAGTGTAGTTGAGGTAGTAGCGGAAAATCTGTGGGTCGTTGGTCGTGAGGGCCTGAAGGCCGGTAAGGTTTGCGGGAGCTGCGCCTGCCGCCGTGTGGGGGTTGTTGGCGGTTACGTAAATGTCGTAAGGCTCGCCGGTTACGTAACCCTGTTCGGCCCAGTTGCTGGCCAGCAGCTGCTTTGCCTGGTCCAGCAGGCTTTCGGAGTCGTATTTCGACGGGTCCACGACGACTCCGGCGTCACCCGCGTTGAGGTGATACTCCTTGAACCATGCGGTGCCGGGAGCGTCTGCCTGACGCTTTACAAAGATGTCCAGGGAGCCGAAGAAGTTCTCGCGGAGTTCGTCCCTGGCGTTTACGAGGTCATCTTTGACGATGCCCGGATCGGTGTCCTCCACCTTTGTCACGGGAGCTTCGCTGCCGGCAACGCTCGGACGCACGGACAGCTGCGGCTCGGTTCCGGGAGCAACAGGCACTACCTCCCTCAGGCACCCTGCGCAGAGTGCGAGTGCGGCAATATAGATAAGGTATTTTAGAGTCTTCTTCATGTCTATCCTTCCTCCTCAAGCCAGTATTCGCTTGGCTGCACGTCGCCGGAACTCTTGTGGTTCTCCATGTTTGCGGTGTATTCAGCCATGCCCGGATTATAAATAAGAATGGACGTATGGTCTTCGTCGCCCGGGAGGTTGTGGTTGAACGGAATGTTCACGGGCGGCTGGCCGCTGGAGCTGAGCCTTGTGAGGAAAACCTTGACGTACGGGTCTGCCATCACGGCGTCGCTTACAGGAACGACGTAGAAGTTGGTTGTCGTTTTCTCCTGCGAGGCGGGAATGTCCAGCGTCTGGGCGTGCTTGGTGTAGGTGAAGACGGGATAGCCGAGCGCGTCGGTGGTTTCCGTCATCTGCACAATGATAAAGTGGTCGTTGTTTATCTGCAGGCGCAGGTTGTCGGCGCTGATGGTCTCGAGCGTGAACATGGGAGAGTGCGTGGGCCTGCCCACGTTTCCTCCTTCGTATCCGTAGGCTACGACAAGCCATGTGTCGTTCCATGTGGAAGGCTTTTTGTCCACATCGTAGCGCAGCCAGGGTTTTTCGTATTTGAACTCGGTGAAGCCAGTTGTCTTGAAGGATATGCGGTCGTGTCCGGCAATCCAGGGAAGTACGGTGGGCTGTACGACCAGGCGGCCTCCGATGAAATAGGCGTAGATTATCCAGCTGTGGTTGCGGGTAAAGTCACCGGGGGCGTCCATGGTGAATGTAGTGGTCTTGCTGCGCATCGAGGCTCCGCTTCCTACCGTATAGGAAATTTCGCCGTGCAGCTGTGCGTCTGTCTCGCGGAGGTAGGTAAGGCCCCACTCGTTGAGGACACCGCTGGAAACGCCGCCGTCAATCAGGTCTTCGTAAGCCTGGGCGTCCTGCCCTGTGTAGATGTAGTCTCCGGGAGCGGGATTGTTTGCCGTGGTGGGCAGGGAGGAGCCGCTCCAGCTCTTGTCGAGCGCCACATAACCTTCTGAGTCAAAAAGCTTTGTGAGGTATGTATGGGTGCTGTATACCTGGTCGGTGATGAGTTTCTCCCTCTGGGCGATCTGTCCCTGGAGGCTGATGCCCGTAATGTGGAATTCGTCCACGGGGACGCCTTCGTCCGTCATCTGGCAGAAGACGAAGCGAAGTTTGGATACGGCCCTGGTGAGCGTTACAGTGCTGATGCTGAGCACCGGGAATTCTCCTGTAATCGGTTCGTTCTTCATGAGTCCTGCCATGGGAAGACCGGAAGCGGGCACCTCGCTTACGAGCGTGGACACTCCGAACAGTTCGGGGTCAATGACGAATGCGGCAAGGTCCGTGGGTGAAACCTTGGCCCAGTCTCCGCCGGCGGAGGCGAATTTGTCTATGGTGAATCCTGCAGAAGCACCGTTTGCAACTGCGTAAACGTCAACGCGCGGCAACGGGTTTTCTTCGAGGATGGTTTTATCTACTGCGATGGCGAAGCGTGATGCACTGCCGTTTTTGAGGCCCGTGGCGGCAAGCGCCTCAGCATCGAGTCTCTTGTAGCCGATAAGTCCGGTGCTTGTCGTGGCTCCGGTACGGAATACCCAGATTTGAAGGTCGTTGAGCGTACGCTCGGGGGAAAGCCCTGTGTGGGTACCTGTTTCGGCCTTGGTGAGGACTGCGTCGGGGACGCTGATGCGTACGAAAAGCTGTGTGTCCTCCGGGTAGATGATTTCGCGAAGAGCGCACGACGCCGCAAGAGCCGAGAGTATCAGCGCGGCGAAGACAAGGTGTATGCGTGCGAACTTCTTCATCAGTACATTGGTATTTCTGCGGGTGTGCTGCCCACCCATTTCATCTCTGTCTGGACTCCGATTTCCAGCTGGGGGTCACGGAGTTCCGGTATTGTGTTGTAGGCCTTTGCAAGGCTGCGTACGCTTGCGGAGACCCGTGTGATGTGGTCCTGCGTGAAGACGCATTCGATACCGTTCTTCTGGGCATCGGTCATCTTGCTGATTTCCAGTGTGCCTATCAGGTAGAATTTGCCGCCGGCAGGTACGGTGCAACCGTTGACTCCGTAGAAAGGATCGCCGGAGTCGTTGCGGAACTCGAGGGCGTAGTGCACGTCTTCGTTTACTTCGGTCTGCACCATCAGAGTGTGAATCTTCTTGAAACCGCTGTTGTTGTAGCGGATGTAGGCTTTGGGAGACGTGCCGTCGAGCACCTCTGCGTCGTAAACGTAGTAATTGCTTCCCGAGGACGGTGTGAAGTTGAAGTGCTGGTTACGCTGCTCGCCGACTATGATTCCGGTAAGGGGGAATACGTTGCCCGTAATGTCTACGGTGTTGGCGTTGCTGTCGAGGAGGTTGGATGTGCCGCCTTCTGAACTGGAAGCGTTCATTTCCAGCTCAAGCATTGCAACTCCGTATTGCAGAGGCTCTTCTATTGCTGCCGAGGTGGCTCCGGGCTTTACGGTGCGTCCCAAAGTGTAATGGCCGAGGATCGTCGCCCAGTCGGGATTGGAGGAAACGTACTCGTCGTCAACATTTTCCTCGTCGGAAGTTACCAGACGGCTGTTGGTCCAGTACCAGAGGCTCGGGGGATAGCAGTATGCGTCAATGGGCGCGAGGGCGCTGCTTGCTGCGGAAACCTGCGTGAATGCGTTACCGTTCCACTGGATTGCTACCGCTCCGTCGGGAACCCCGAAAGTGCCGGGGAAGCCGGAGTAGGCGGAATTGAACGAGACGTTTACGTTGCTGCCCGAACCCGAGAGGGTTACGTAGGATGAATCGTCTATCAGGGAACGGATTTCGCGGGCAAGCTGGTAAACGTAGTAGTAATCGCCGGAGGAGTAGTATGAATTGTATCCATAGTATTCCTGACTGTAGCTGCTGCTTTCGTATTCGTCCGTGGCAATATCGTAGAGTCCGTTGTAGATGGACGTAAGCATACCTTCCAGGGATTCGGTTCCGCCTGAAAAGATGTTTCCGCCGCCTGTGAGCGTCTCGAAGGCGCTTACGAGAGTGGGATAATTGCCATAGGAAGGGGCGTCATCCCAGTAATAGCGCCATGTGGTCTGAGTCCTGCTGCGGTAGGTGTATCCGGTATACGAAACGGCTGCTCCGGCGATATCCGTCAGGTAGGAAAGAATCCCGTTAAGGGTGCTCTGCATTGCAGCCTCGTTGCCTGAGTTGATGAACGGCTCGAGTGAGAAGCTTATCTGCGCGGGAGAGGCGGCCGACGCGAGTCCGTTGCCCCTGAGAACGCCGTTGCGGCGCTTGTAGTTTATGGAGTCAGAGGGTGTTGCCGCTACGGACTCATCGATGGCCTTCCCGTAAGCAAGGGCTGCCGATGTTCCTATTTTAAAGTAAACTCCCTGGTAAAGGTGGGAGTTGTTGTTCTCCACAAGACCGGCGAGGTTGCCGTCGGCTGCGGTGGTGCCGAAGACCGGCGAAATGCCGAGGTGAGGCAGCTGGAGGTTTTTGCCTATGCGTTCGTCGCTTGCCGAAACCTTGTCGAATGAACCGAAGGGGATGATGAACATCTGTTCGATTCCGCGGAATACGGTGTAATCGGTGTTGGCCTCCGACTGCGTCACTGCGTCGGTCATTTTGGTTGCGGGAAGCGCGGCGCCGGGCTGGAGCGAAAGTGCCATCTGGACCTGCACCAGCTGGTCGGCGCTGCGGCTGCCGCGGAAAAAATCTTCCGGTGAAGCAGGCTGGCATGCGTACGCCCAGGCCAGCGGCAGCAGCGCCGCGGCGAACCGGACCATAGTGCGAAGAATCTGCTTCATCGGGATTTTTCTGCCAGCAGGGCAGCAGCCCACGTGGACCGCTGCCCGCTAGCAATATACGTAATTGAAGATAAACAAGTTAACTGTTACTGGCCAAGGATGACGTTGTCGAAGACAAGACCGGCCTGCCAGTGGAGATCGACGCTGAGACCGAGGCTGATCTGAGTGCTGCGGAGGTCAGGAACGGTGGCGTATGCCTTCTGGAGAGAGGTCTCGCCAAGGATGAAGTTGGCGGTGGTCATGTAGTCCTGGATGAACACGCGGCGCTCCTTGATGGTGTTGCCGGATGCATCGAAAGGAGGAAGAGCCTGCAGGGTAGGATCGGGCCAGGTGATGCCTTCGCTGCGGTCGGTGGTGCTGCGGCCTGCGTCAGGATCGA
>DGVM01000152.1 GCA_002395925.1 Bacteroidales bacterium UBA4284 | reverse complement strand
TGAGGTCGATGCGGTTGTGCAGCCGCCCGGCTGTGTCGATCAGGACGACATCGGCCCCCTTTGCGACGGCGGATTTCACCGTATCGAAGGCGACGGAGGCGGGATCGGATCCCATCGCCTGCTTGACAATGTCCACCCCGGCCCGTTCGGCCCAGATGGAGAGCTGCTCCACGGCGGCGGCACGGAAGGTGTCGGCTGCGCCAAGTAGGACTTTCTTGCCCTGGGATTTCCAATAATAGGCAAGCTTGCCGATCGTGGTGGTCTTGCCTACTCCGTTAACCCCGACTACCAGAATGATGTGAGGATGGCCGGAGAGTCCGGAGCCGGAGGGAGTATCGGGGATGAGCGATTCGATTTCGCTGCGCAGCATGCCCCTGAGCTCGTCCTGGCTCATGTATTTATCCCTGTGTGCGCGCTCCTCAAGCTTGTCTATCACCTTGAGGGTGGTATCCACGCCCATGTCGGATTCTATGAGGGCTTCTTCTATCGCATCGAGGGTATCGTCATCGACTCTGGACTTACCTGCGATAGCCCTTCCTATCTTCTGAAAGAAACTGAATGCCATAACTCACAAAGATACTAATTTTATTTGTATTTAGCTTAATGAATAAGCCGTAACATAAAAAGGGCTGGCACTCGCTGCCAGCCCTTCGATGAATCTGTAGGGAAGATATTTACTTCTTGTCGGTGAAGAAGTCCTTGGCCTTCTCGGCCTCCACCAGCTGCTCTGTGAAAACATAAGCACCGGTCTTGGGGGATTTCTCCATGCGGATGCACTTGACCATGCTCTTGGCACCGGCCTTGGCTGCGAATGTTGCAACGGCTTTCTTTGCCATAATTTAATCTCCTATCAATTATTTGATTTCACGATGAACAGTGACCTTCTTGAGGTAAGGATTGTACTTCTTGCGCTCAAGACGCTCGGGAGTGTTCTTCTTGTTCTTGGTAGTGATGTAGCGGGAGATGCCAGGTACTCCGCTGGCCTTCTGCTCAGTGCACTCGAGGATGACCTGCACCCTGTTTCCTTTTGCTTTCTTTGCCATAATCGTAAAAATTAAACAAGGTTAATGAGTCCCTTCTTCTGGGCGTCGCGGATGGTCGCCTCGAGACCGTTCTTTTCAATGATACGCATTCCTTTGCAGGATACTTTGAGGGTGATGTACCTCTGCTCCTCCTCGCTCCAGAACCTCTTGTTCTTGAGGTTGAGGGAGAAGTCGCGCTTGGTGCGGAGCTTGGAATGGGCAACGTTGTTGCCTTTCATTCTCTTACGTCCTGTCACTTGACAAACTTTTGCCATAACTATCTTATTTTTATTTGTTTTCTTTGGAGGGCTGCAAATATCGCTTTAATTTCCCGGATTTCCAAACTTAAAGTCCTACAGGAACTTAAGGAATCTGCGCCATCTTATGTTATCGGGGAATTTCCGTCCCGCGTCGGTGGAGAGCCAGATCACACTCGGACGTCCTACTATATGGTCTTCGGGAACAAAGCCCCAGTACCTGGAGTCGAGGGAGTTGTGACGGTTGTCTCCCATCATGAAATAATAATTCTGCTTGAAGGTGTAAGAGCCGGCGGCAAGCGCTTCTTCGACGCTGGAGTGTTCGTAGTCCCGGATGATCCGCTCGTAGAGGGGAAGGGTCAGGGAATCGAGTTCCACTGTCGCACCCTCGCGGGGAATCCATACCGGCCCGAAAGAATCGCGGCTCCAGCTGTACAGGGGCGAGAAGGGGAAAATCTCGCGCCAGTCGTGCGCCTCCGTCTGGAGGACAGGCTGAATGCTGACTACGTTCTTCATTGAACGGACCTTCTCCAGCATGGATGCCGTAAGAGGCATCTCGGGATAACCGGGAAGGGCCTGCGAATAACGGAGTTCGCTTACATTCAGTCCGAGCTGGTCCAGGACCTTGGGGTTGAAAGGACCGCCGCTCGTCACGACGCAGTAGCTGAGCTGGACTCCAGGCCAGACTTCCTGCTGCTCGCCATTGATCCACACAAGGCCTTCGCGGACCTCGAGCGTATCTCCGGCGGTGGCGACACAGCGCTTTACATAATGGTCTTTCTTGTCCATGGGACGGACAAGTATGGGACCGAGCGCCTTCTGCGCCGCCTCCCTGCCCATGAAGCGCACCACGGTGTGGTAATCTTCTACTGGTGCCTTGGTGAGGACGGTATCGCCGTTGGGGAAGCCGAACACTACGCAGTCTCCCTTGCGGACCTTCCTGAATCCCGGCAGACGCCTGTACTTCCACTGCAGTGCGGTGGAGTAGGATTCGCCCTTGCCTATCACATTGTGGGTGAAAGGGATGGTCAGGGGGGTCATCGGGAGCCTTGCTCCATATGTCAATTTGCTGACGAAGAGATGGTCTCCGGTGTACAGAGTGCTCTCCATCGAAGAGGAAGGAATCTTGAAGGACTGGAACCAGAATACATTGATGATGGTGACGACGACAACCGCGAAGAGTATGGCGTCCACCCAGTCAAGTATCCAGTTAAGGACCTTGCTTTTGGTACGGAATTTCTTCCTCCGGCTCACTTGTGCCTTACTTTACAGAATTGATGATAGCCTCGAACGCCTGGGGGTTGTTCATCGCGAGGTCGGCCAGCACTTTGCGGTTGAGGCCGATGTTCTGCGAGCCCAGCTTGCCCATGAACTGAGAATAGGAGATGCCGTACTGACGGGCTGCAGCGTTGATACGCTGAATCCA
>DGVM01000019.1 GCA_002395925.1 Bacteroidales bacterium UBA4284 | reverse complement strand
CTGTCGGCGATGTTGATCTGGTGCCGCCAGCCCCAGGGGCTTCCCTGTGGCAGCACCATCGCCTCCACGTCCATCCCGCGCCCGCGAAGGTCGGCTTCGATACGGGCGGAGAACGGGTGCGATTCCACAAGTGCCGTGAGCACTTTTACGGGAAGCCCCAGGAAGGATGCCACGCTGGCAGCGTTGGTCTCGGCGCTGGTGACCTGCAGGTCGAAGCTCGTCGCGGCGTGGGCCGGGAAGCCGCCGCAAGGAGTAAGCCGCACCCCGAGGCTCGAGGGCACGAGGAGCGCGTATTTTGGAGATTCGTTCATATTCAGAGGAGTTTACCCAGAGCCACCACACCGGTGTACGACACCACGCAGGCGAACGCAAACGCAAGGCACATAAGGATAGTGAACACGGCTCCGGGGCGCCGCTCTCCCATCACGCTGCGCTTGTGCAGCAGTATTATCATCAGAAGAATCACGAGCGGCAGCACGAACACGAGCGTCACCTGGGATGCTATCTGCGTGATAATGGGGTTGGTGCCCAGAATGGGTATGGTAAGCCCGGCGAGCGCAGCCAGCGCCGTCAGGACCTTGAACAGGGGCGTTCCTGTCTGCATCTGCCCGTCACGGTAGTCGCTGATCAGCTCCGGCGCAAGCATCATAATAGGGAAGATAGAAGAGAGCCCCGCGCTGAGCAGGCCCACGACGAACAGGGCCACGGCGAAGCGGCCCGCCACGGGCTCCAGCACGTAAATCATATCCAGCACCTTGTCAACCTGGATGCCCCGCGAGAACAGCACACCCGCCGCGCCTATCATTATCGAGGCGCTGATGATAAAGGTAAGCGATGCGCTCACGACGGCATCCCTGCGCTGCAGGCGCGCGTCTCCGGGCCCCCAGCCCTTGCTTTTCAGGATCATTGGCCGGATGACGAAGGTGGGAGACGACATTGTGGTGCCCACGAATGCGGCTATGAAGAGGCGTGCGTCCGGACCTTCGGGGACCGAAGGCACGAAGCCGCGCACGATGCTTCCCGGGGCAGGGAGTTCGATGAACATAGAGATAATGAACGCGAGCCCCATCAGGCTCACCAGGACCGACAGTATCTTTTCGAAACTGCTGTAACTGCCCCGGTTGAGCGTAATCCAGACGAGGAGGGCGATAATGATTGCAGTGGCGAGCACAATCCAGTATCCTGCGCCTTCGGGGAGCCCGGGAATGCAGAGATACAGCACTTCGCTTACGGCGTTGGACGTGATGTTCAGGATGCTGGAGAGGCTTATCCATTGGCTCACCACGAGCCCGCAGATGAGGATGACCGCCCACGCGCGGCCGCCCTTGAGATGGTTCTTGATGCCGTGGATTGCGGTGTCGGACGTGGCGATGCCGAAGCGCCCGTAGGCTTCCGTCATCACCCAGGTGAAGAAGGCGCTGATGGCCAGGACCCAGAGCAGTGCCGTCCCGTAGGTGCTGCCGGACTTGACCATTGAAGTCACGCTGCCCGTACCTATGGTAAAGCCCAGACAAAACAGCCCGGGCCCAACCAACGCAATCCAATGAACTATATTTTTTAGCAGTTGCTTCATCAGGAGAACAGACACCCTCCGTTTATATCAATTCCCGTGCCTGTGACGTAGCCGGATTCGCTGCCTGCGAGAAAACATACCAGGCCGGCCACTTCGGACGCCTCACCTTCGCGGCGCAGGGGGGCGCTTCTGTGCAGGGCGTCACGGTTGGCCTGCGGGGTGAAGGTGTCGTGGAAGAGAGTGTCTATCATACCGGGGCACACGGCGTTGATGCGTATGCCCTGCGGCCCGAGCTCCTTGGCCATTGCCCGCGTGTGGCAGAGCATTGCCGCCTTGCCGCAGGCGTAGATGGAAGAGCCGGGCCCGCCTCCGTCACGGGCAGCTTGGGAGGACACGTTTACGATGGCGCCTCCTTCTTTCATATAATGAAGGACTTCACGGGTGCAGAGCCAGCAGCTCTTGAAGTTGAGGTCCAGGACGGTGTTATACCACTCTTCATCCTGTTCTTCTATGCGTTTGCGGCCCACGATGCCGCCGGCGTTGTTGACGAGGATGTCAATCCGGGGCCCGAATGCCTTCGCCGCTTCGGCGAAGAGGGCCTTGACATCGCCTTCCCTGGTCACGTCCGCGCGTACTATTATCGCTTCGCCTCCGGCTTTCTTTATCGCTTCAAGCGTCTCTTCCGCTTTTGTCTTGTCGTGGCAGTAGTTTATGCAAACTTTTGCTCCCTCACTGGCCAGTTTCATAGAAACTGCGCGTCCTATGTCCCGGGCGCCGCCTGTCACAACAGCCACTTTTCCTTTGAGATTGTTCATTTCTTTAATCTTGTGTGTCCGCACACAAAGGTAGGTAAAAAAAGTAATTTTGCAAGCATATTAAATATTTTTTCCTAACTTTGCCCACCAATGGAGCAGCAACTAACCATCAAGCAGATTGCCCAGCTGGCCGGAGTCTCGGTCGGCACCGTGGATCGTGTGCTCCATAACCGCGGCAAGGTGTCAGACAAGGCTCTCGCTGCCGTACAGGCGGTTCTTGACACCCAGTCATACCGCTACAACATCCACACCTCCGCCGTTGCATTCAAGAAAACCGGCAAGTCCCTGCACCTGCTGATTTCCATACCGTCGTCCGAAAAGGGTGAGTATTGGGACCTGGTCAGGCAGGGGCTCGACAAGGCTCTTCGTGAATACGGGGACATTTCCATTGTGTGCGATTACTTTTTCTTCGATCAGTTCAGCTCGCTGTCTTGCCGGGATGTGTTCCATAAAGTCGCTTCCCAGCCATGCTCGGCCGTGATTCTCGGTACGACCTTCATTGCCGAGACCCGTGAGTTGTGCTGGCGTCTGGACGAGAGGGGAGTGCCTTATGTTTTCGTGGACGGTTCGGTGCCCGGCACCAATCCCGTGGGCCGTTTTATGGTCGATCAGAATGTCTGCGGCCGGCTTCTGGCGCGCCTGATGGACGGTTTTACGCCTGATGGCTCCGAAATCGCCGTTTTGCTCCCCAGGCGAATAGGTACGCAGATTTCCAACAACTCCGCCCTGCGTCTGCAGGCGTTCAAGGATTATTTTGCGGCCCACGGCTCGAAGCGTATCATCAAAGAAAGCTTCTTCCCTGCTGCGGACGCGGCCGAGGCCTCTGCGGAAATAGTTTCATTCCTTGAAAAGAATCCCAAGGTACGGGGTATTGCCGTCGTGATTTCCGCCGGTTACAGGGTGGCCGACGCCGTGCCGGACTCCAGGCGGGAGGGCCTGGTCATCGGAGGATTTGACGTGACGGAAGGTAATTCCCGATGCATTTTGGCCGGTACGATGGATTTTCTCATCAACCAACATCCTGACCGTCAGGGCTTTTGCGCTGTTGAATCGCTACTGCATTTTCTTCTCTACGGTGCCCCCGACAAGAGCTCCGAAGGGCGTCTGCCCATTGATATCGTCTTCAAGGAGAACCTGATGTCCCGGCAGGCGGCAGAATAAAAAATCTTTCCAAGCTATTGTTTTTACACAGAATATTTTTACCTTTGCGATTAGTGTGTGCGCACACACAAGATGCGATGCTTATGGTACGATTAGTTTACAAGACTCCTTTGTGCGAAAAAGCCGGGGCGGAGCAGCCCACGGTGCTTTGCCAGAGCACTTTCAACGGAGAGCGTTCTTTCGACCCTCTCCAGGATGCGTTTGGGGACTGGGATTCCGAATAGCCTTATGAATATGAAAGCAAATCATTACCTCGTTCCTCTTTGTGAGTTCTCAGAATTGGGGCAGCAAGATCTGCTCTGCTCGAGTTATACTTCGACGGACAGGGAGCTTGACTCTCTTACCGATGCTTCTTCTGATTGGGATTTAATTGATTAAAAGTAGTTTACTATGCATAAGTATCTTTTTAGTTTTGTTACGGGCATTCTCCTAGTCGCTTCTTGTACCAAGGAAGCGGCTCCGGATACTGTCGTTTTTGCTGACAGAGAGGCCGGCCTTGTTGAAATGTCCTTTGTCGCAAATGCCGAAGGGCTTCAGACCAGGGCTGATATAGACGGCAACTTCGTGCTCTGGGAGTCCGGTGATGAGATTGCGGTTTTCGATGGCTCGGCTTTCAACCGTTTTACCGCTTCCTCCGTTTCTGCTGACGGCAAATCCGCGCAGTTCTCCGGCTCTGCTCAAAGTGCGGACGGCTATTGGGCGGTCGCCCCTTATTCTTCCGCTACCAATATAAGTACGGAGAATTCGCGTATCAGCATCAAGATTCCCGGCACGCAGACGGTCATCGGCAGCCGTTGCGTGGACCCCGGCGCATTGGTCTCGACGGCTTCGGACAACGGTTCAGGCGTGCTGACTTTTACGAACCAATTTTCCCTGATGAAGGTCAGGATCGACCGCAGCGACGTGGCGTCAGTGACCCTTACCGGCAATAACGGTGAAAGCATCAACGGCACCAACCATTTCTATTATGGCGGCGAAGGGGCTCCGAGGATGGACTATTCGAACGCGGCCGGATATAAGATTACCCTTGTATATAAAGCTGATGCGGGAAGCGAGAACTCCGCCTTCCCCGCAGGTGAATATTATATTGCCCTGTGGCCAAATACTTTCGAGAAGGGCTACAGCATTATAGTCACCACCATCGACGGCAGCAAGTCCATCAAGACCAAGTCGTCCCCGCAGTCGCTCGTGCGCAACGGCGGCCAGAATCTTTCCGTGGTGGATGACGGCACGCCTTGTCCGCCGGTGATTATGAATGCGGACCAACTGAAGATGTGGCGCCGGCTTGCTTCCGCAGGCGTCTATGCGGAAGGAGACGAGGTCAAGCTCGGGGCCGACATCGACCTCGGCGGCTACGCCTGGAAGCCCGTGGAGCAGTTCCTCGGCATCTTCGACGGCCAGGGGCACAAGATTTATAATTTCACGGTGAGCAATCCTTCCGACAACCGTATCGGATTCATCCGCACGCTCGGTTCTTCAGCCGGGCAGGCAGCAGTGCTCAAGGATATAGTGTTCGGTTCTTCCGACGGCTCCTCTCCTGACGGGAGCAGTTCCATCCAGCTCTCGAACCCTACTGCCGATTCCTGGTCGTACGCCGGCGTCATCGGGTACGCCCACAAGAACAGCCTCGTGGAGAATGTCTCCACCTTTATCCCCGTGACAGCCTCCTCCGACGTTACAACCAGGCACGCCGTTGCCGGCATTGCAGGAGCAGCCGGGGAGGGCGCCACTCTGAAATCGTGCGTCAATTATGCCGACATTACCGACAACGCCGCCTGCGAGACCAAGGAAGATTCTGCTGTTGGCGGCATACTTGGCTCGACCGGCAATGCCGATGTGAGTTTGCTTTCCTGCTCCAACGAAGGCATCCTGTTCAATAATTGTATCGGCGTATCCTGCATAGGCGGTATCGTCGGTAAGTCCAGCGGGACCGGAATGCTCGTACAGGAATGTTCCAACACTGCGAATATTATCAACGCCGCGCCGTGCGTGGGCAGCACCAAAGGCAACTGGGACATCAGCATAGGCGGTATTATGGGCCTTATGGGGAATACGACCACAGTTGACCGGTGCACCAACAGCGGCGTCCTCCACAGCGATGCTTCGCTCAACGCCGACTACGATGTCTGCTACGGCGGCATCGTGGGCGCAACCACCAAGAACGGCAGCGTCATCAAGGGCTGCACCAACAGCGCAGAGATCTGCTACGAAGACAAAGAATTTGCGTCCTACCTTGCTGCAGGGGGGATTCTGGGGTATTCCAGGGGCTCCGTCACTATAACCAAGGCTGACGACGGGACCCTGACCACGAACACGGGCCAGTATTTCCAGAGGCGCAACCACGGTCAGCATATGTACGTCGGCGGCATTGCGGGCCTTGTCGAAAAGCAGGAATCTTCCGTGATCGAATTCTGCAGCAACGAAGGCCGCATAGTGGGATTCGGCGACCAGACCTCGACCAAGAAGGAATTCTATGCCGGAGGTATATGCGGCGGTGCTGATTCCGGCACCATCAGGGATTGCATCAACGCCGGCTTCCTGATTGCCAGGGACGGCGACCACATCGCTTATTTCGGCGGCATAGCGGGCTCCAAGAACAAGTATCCCGCCAGCGTGTTGCGCTGCGTCAACAACGGCGCTGTCAGCGGCTACAATTCCAGCGGCAGCACCCGTGCGGGCGGACTCCTCGCCGTATTCCAACCCGACAAGACCGAGGTGCGCGACTGCGTCAGCAACTGCCTCATTACGACCGGCAACGTGTACACGAATGCATCCGGTAACACGGCCGGCGAGCCTGTCTATTTCCAGAACAAAGACTACTACAAGGGAGGGCTGTTCGG
>DGVM01000119.1:10538-10664 GCA_002395925.1 Bacteroidales bacterium UBA4284 | reverse complement strand
TGAAGCTGAGGAAGCTCAGGTCAACCTCTGCGAACTGGGGGCCGAGCCAGGCAAGGGCGCCGGGCTGGAGCACGAAGGTGTTGAGCACCCAGTTGATAGGAAGGGTGAACAGGAGCACGAAGATAA
>DGVM01000119.1:0-10428 GCA_002395925.1 Bacteroidales bacterium UBA4284 | reverse complement strand
CCCAGGAAGTATGCGAAGATCATGTTGTCAACGAATATTGACTTTACGAATAAGCTGATATATTCCATAAGGCTCGCTTTTTATTTCTCTTGCAGGTCCTTGTCCAGCGCCCTATGCACCCAGATGATGCATCCTATGAGGATGAGGGCGAAAGGCGGGAGGATTACAAGGTTGTTGGGGATGTAGGATGAGGGGAGCACCTGGAATCCCAGCAGCGTGCCGCTTCCGAGAAGTTCGCGGAAGAAGGCGACGATGATGAGGATGAGGCCGTAGCCGACACCGTTCGCCAGACCGTCGAGAAGTGAGGGGATAGGCTTGTTGCCGAGGGCGAAAGCCTCGATGCGTCCCATCACGATGCAGTTGGTGATGATGAGGCCGATGTAAACCGACAGCTGCTTGTCGATGGCATAGGTGCCTTCTCCGGCTTTGAGGATCTGGTCGACCAGGATTACCATCATGGCCACGACGACGAGCTGCACGATGATGCGCACGCGCATGGGGATGGTGTTGCGCAGCAGTGAGCAGACAAGGCTGGACAGACCCGTTACGAGGGTAACGGAAAGAGCCATGACAAGTGCGCCCTTGAGCTGCACTGTGACTGCCAGGGAAGAACAGATTCCGAGAATGAGGACGGTGATAGGATTGCCCTTCAGAATCGGGTTGAGTATGGTTTCTTTAAGCTTTGCGTCCATGATTATTCCTCCTCTGCGTTAATCTCGCCGTCGGCCGGGGCCGCTACGGGCTCTGCCGCTGCCGCTGCGAGATGTTTTTCGTATGCTTTGAACCAGACGTTGAGGGCTTCGTTGAGGCCCTTGGAAGTCATGGTTGCTCCGGTAATGGCATCGACGGCATTGGCTGCCCCCGTGCTTTCTGCGTTCTTGGAAAGGTTGAACGGTTCGGAGGTGCCGAAGGCGACCTGCCGGCCGGAGAACTTTTCGCGGAACCAGGCTTCGTCCTTGATCTTGGCGCCCAGACCCGGGGTCTCGCTCTCGTGGTCGAAATAAGCGCCAGCGATGGTCTTGCAATCGGGCTCAAAGGCTATATATCCCCAGATGGGGCCCCAAAGTCCGGCTCCGTAGATGGGGATGACTATCCTGCCGCTATTGAATATATAGACGGGAAGGGTAGCCTTGCCGCCGGCCTTGATCGCCTGGTTCTGAGGCTTGAGACGATCGACCAGCTGGATGTTGTCTTTCGAGATTCCGAGTTCGCCGTTCCTGTTGCCGTCGAGACCGATGGTGTAGGCCTCGCGGATATTGTCGGCGTAAAGCTGAAGGACCTGTGCGTTCTTGGACTTATAGAGTTCTTCGGTGGGCTTTATCTGAGCGGCGCTCATCATCTGGCGAAGGGTCTCTGCTTTTGCATTGGCGTCCTGTGCGGGCCCCAGCTTGCCGGCGACCAGCGCCAGGACCGCTGCTACGATCACCACTATGACCGTAGTGTACACTACTGTGTAAACGTTGCTGTTGGTATTCATAGCTATGCGGTTTTGAATTTTTTAGCCCTTGCTTTGATGTGGATGCTCACCACGCAGTGGTCGATGAGCGGAGCGAAGGTGTTCATGAGCAGGATTGCGAGCATCATGCCTTCTGCGTAACCGGGATTGAACAGTCGCACGACGATGCAGAGCATACCTATAAGCAGACCGTAAATCCACTTGCCGGCCTCTGTCTGGCAGGATGTCACAGGATCGGTCGCCATGAATACGGTACCGAATGCGAAGCCGCCGTAGAGGAGTTGCATGTAGAAGGGGATGTCGGTGACTCCGGCAATCTGTCCGATCCAACCGACCAGCAAGGCGCCGGCGACGCTGCCGCACATGATCTTCCAGCTCGCTATGCCGGTGAAGAGCAGTATGAAGGCGCCGAGCAGGATTGCGATGACGGAAGTCTCGCCGACCGAGCCGGGAACCGTACCTATGAAGAGATCCCAGAAGCCGGTGCCGTACTGTGCGGGAGCGCCGTCGAGGGCGAGGGGAGTAGCTCCGGTAAATGCATCAGCCACAGCTGTTTCGCCCTTCTTGAAAGCAATCCAGCATTCCGAACCCGACATATAGTTGGGGTATGAGAAGAAAAGGAATGCACGGGTGAGCAGTGCGGGATTCCATATATTCATTCCGGTGCCTCCGAAGACCTCCTTGCCGAATATGACGGCGAAGGCTACGGCTATCGCGAGCATCCACAGAGGGATGTCAACCGGAACGATAAGAGGGATGAAGAAGCCGCTGACGAGGTAGCCCTCGCTGACTTCCTCGCCACGTATCTGGCTGGAAGCGAACTCGATGCCGAGTCCGACAAGGTACGATACTATGTACAGGGGGAGGACCTTGAGAAAGCCGAACCAGAAGTATTCCAGAATATGGACTCCGGTCTGGCCCATCGCAAGGCCGTGCTGGTAGCCGACGTTCCACATGCCGAACAGGGCGGCGGGAGCGGCGGCGATGACCACGAGGATGAGAATGCGCTTGAGGTCGATTGCGTCGCGTACGTGGGAACCCTTGAGGGTTACGGTTCCGGGAACGTGAAGGAATGTCTCAAAAGCGTCGACGGTGCTGTGAAGCCAGTAGAGCTTGCCGCCTTTTTCGAAAATCTTGTTCATATCTTTTAAGCCATTTCTTTGAGCATCAGGTCAATGCCTTTTGCTATCATATCCTGGATGTAGTTCTTGCTGGGATCCACGAATTCGCAGAGCGCGAGATCTTCGGGGAGCACCTCATAGATGCCGAATCTCTCCATGTTCTCGATGTCGCCGGCAAGGCATGCCTTTGCGAGATACACGGGATAGAGGTCCATGGGCAGAACCCTGGAGTAATAATTGTCGTTCATCAGGAAGGGACGGGGACCGCCGTGGAGGTTGGTGGTCATGTCGTAGCGCTTGCGGGGAAGCAGGCGGCTGAAATAGCTGCGGTCGGCGCTGAACTGGTTGAATCGCAAGGGGTTGATCCAACCCAGAAGTTCCTTTTCGTAACCTTCGCTGATAATGGTTACCTGGGTGTCGTCCCGGCCTATGTATCCATTCTCTCCGACGGCCTTGCCGCTGAGAATGTCACCGGAAACGATGCGCAGATTCCCGGCTTCTGCGCCCCAGAAGGCGGCGAGCTCCTGCATGGGAGTGCCGGGAAGGGCCTCGATGTAGGCGGGCTCGATGGCTGCTGGGCCTCCGACCGCAATCTTGCGGCGGAGCTGGCACTTGCCGGTGGCCATAAGCTTGCCGATGGCGCTGAGGCCTGCAAGGGAGACGGTCCAGACTGTCTCGCCCTTGCGGATGGGGCTTATATGGCTTATCTGGACTCCGACGTTGCCTGCGGGATGCTTGCCCTTGAAACGGTGAAGCGTGCAGCCGGTCAGGCGGGAGAATGCGGAATCGGATTTTCCGGCGTCGAGCCCGACGTGAACAGGGGCGATCTTCGCAAGGGCGTCGATGCCTTTCTGTATGAAGCTGAGCTCGGGGGCCAGAGTGAATTCCGTGTCTGCAGCAAGCGGAGCGCTGTTGAACGCGGATACGAAGATTCCCTTAGGAGTGACGGCAGGGTCTGCCACGATGCCGTAGGGGCGCTGTACCAGGAGGGTCCAGAGGCCGCTGGACAGTAGGGCCTTGGTGACGTCGCTGGTATCGAAGGTGGCATATTCCTGATTGTCATCCGTTTTGATCAGCACGGCGAGAAGCTTGCGCTTTTCGCCCCTGACAATCTCCTGGACCGTGCCGCTCGCGGGTGCGGTAAGGAGTATGTCCGGGTTTTTCTTGTCTGCAATGACGGGGGAGCCGCACAGCACGCGGTCGCCTTCCTTGACCAGGAGCCTCGGGAGGAGGCCCTTGACGTCGGGCTCAACTGCTATGGTTCGCGGGGTCATCGACTTGCAGACGAGACGGTCGGGAGCACCGGATACCGGTATGTCCAGGCCTTGTCTTAGAACGATGATATCAGACATTTTTATGATGTTATAATAATTTGCAAAAACGCGGTGCGAATATACCACTTTTTTTTGTATTTTCGCGCCATTATGGAGAACAATGTGAGCGCCATTCTGGCTGATTTGAATGAGGAGCAGAAAAAAGCCGTCGAGTGCCTGCAGGGGCCGGTTTTGATTGTAGCGGGTGCGGGGTCCGGCAAGACACGGGTACTGACCAGCAGGGTAGCCAACCTGCTTGCCCACGGCGTAGAACCTTCCGGCATACTCGCACTTACCTTTACCAAAAAGGCAGCCGGAGAGATGAAGGAACGCATAGCGCTCATGGTAGGCTCCTGGAAAGCCCGCAAGGTGGTGATGGGGACCTTCCACTCCGTGTTCATCCGTTTCCTGCGCGACTACAGCGAGTCGCTCGGCTATCCCAAGACCTTTACGATCTACGACCAGAGCGATTCCACTTCGGCCGTCAAGGCTGCAATCAAGGAACTCGGGCTCGACGATGCCGTTTACAAGCCCCGCGACGTGCTCGCCAGGATATCCACCGCCAAGAACAACCTCATAACCGTCGGCGGCTACAGGGCCGACGCCAATGCGTTGCGCGCCGACGCTTACGCCAAGAAGCCCCGTCTGGTAGATGTGTACGAACTGTACCAGCGGCATCTCAAACAGTCGGGCGTGATGGACTTTGACGACATTCTGGTAAACATGAACATCCTCCTGAAGAACAACCAGGAGGCCCTGTCCGAAATCTCCTCCCGCTTCACCCATATAATGGTGGACGAGTATCAGGACACCAATTACAGCCAGTACCTCATCCTGCGCAAGCTCGCTTCCAAGCATCACAACATCTGCGTGGTAGGCGACGATTCGCAGTCGATTTACGCATTCCGCGGCGCCCAGATACAGAATATCCTCAATTTCCGCAAGGATTACCCCGAGGCGCAGGTCTTCCGCCTGGAGCGCAATTACCGCAGTACCGCAAACATTGTGGACGCTGCCAATTCCATAATAGAACACAACACCGGGCGCATCCCCAAACGCTGCTATTCAGAGGCGGGCGAGGGCGAACCCATCCACATCATCAAGGCCTATACCGAGCAGGACGAGGCGGTTGACATCGTGTCGGAAATCCAGTCCCGCATGCGCAAGGACGGCGCCCTCTATCAGGATTTCGCCATCCTTTACCGTACCAACGCCCAGTCCCGTGCGCTTGAGGAGCAGCTGCGCCGCCGCAACCTTCCGTACAAGGTTTATTCCGGAAACTCATTCTTCGAGAGGGCAGAGGTAAAGGACATGATGGCCTACTTCAAGCTGGCGGTGAATCCCCGGGACGACGAATCCTTCAAGCGTGTGGTAAACAAACCCGCCCGTGCGATAGGCGACACTACGATAAAGGCGCTGGAGACTTTTGCCGGTGCAAACTCGCTCACGCTTGCCGATGCCGTTTTCTCCGAGTCCCTGGCGTCCACCGGCTTGCGTGCGACTGCAATCGATAAACTGCGCGCCTTCTGCATGATGATAGACGGCTTCAGCCGCAAGGTCCCGGTGACCGACGCCTTCGAACTGGCAAAGGAGATAGCCGAGACAAGCGGCCTTCTGGCGCTATATCGGGCCGATCTGTCCATCGAAGGGCAGGCCCGTCTGGCCAACATCGAGGAACTGGTCAGCAGCGTGGCGTCTTTTGTGGAGGACCGCCGCGACGAAGCCGAGGGCGCCGAAGACACCTTCACCCTCGACGATTTTCTGGAGAACGTTTCGCTGCTCAGCAACGCCGACACCCCCGACGATGACGACATAAACAATAAAGTGGCTCTCATGACCGTACATTCGGCAAAGGGCCTGGAATTCCCGTACGTATTCGTCGCCGGAATGGAAGACAACCTCTTCCCCAGCCAGAGCATGACAGCCAGCCTCAAGGACCTGGAGGAAGAGAGGCGTCTGTTCTACGTTGCCGTCACGCGGGCGCAAAAGGCTGTGGCACTGTCGTTTGCCGGCACCCGCATGCGCAATGGCAGGCACGAGTCCAACGCCCCTTCGCGCTTCCTTCGCGACATCGATCCCAAGTATCTTGACCATCCTCTCGAAGACGAAGATTTCTCTTCCGAGGGCCTGCGTCATGAGTGGGGCGGCTTCGGCAGCCGCTGGAGCGGCGGACGTATCGACCGCTTCGGAGGCGGCTCTGCATCTCCCAAGGCCGGTTACAACTACGGTGCGTCTTCTGCGGTCACCTATGAGCGCAGGACGGCATCTGCCGTCTCAAAGGAGCCTCAGCGGCCGGGGCGCCCGGAAGTCCGTCAGCAGCCCACCGATCCGTCCTTCGTCCCTTCTCCCATGACTGACTTCAAGCCCGGCATGCGGATAGAGCATAACCGCTTCGGATTAGGTGAGATACTGGAAATAAGCGGAAAGGTACCCGAACTCAAGGCACGGGTACGCTTCGACGAACTGGGGGAGAAACTGCTTCTGCTGAAGTACGCAAAAATGCGTCCTGCAAAATCTTAGTCAAGCATTTCCATAAGAGCGTCCAGTTCCCGGCGGTCCTTCTTGGTGGGGCGTCCGCTTCCCTTGTCGCGGTGCAGCACTATCGTCTCGCGGGGGGCATGGAACTTGGCCTTTTCGCTCTCTGGGGTAAGGTCTTCGAGATATTCCGGCACGAGCTGGGCGCCCATGCGGTTGGAACTGAGCTGGAGCACCTTGTAGCTTAGGATTGCTGGTCCTTTGTGTATCTCCAGGCTGTCGCCGGCCTTGACTGCCTTGCCTGGCTTGGCCGGGACTCCGTCTATGCGCACCTTGTTGCCGTTGCAGGCGTCGGTGGCCTCGCTGCGGGTCTTGTAAACGCGTACGGCCCACAGGTATTTGTCGATTCTGACACTGTCCATGGTCAAATGGTGTTGAGGAAGAGGGCGTGCCGCACGTCTTCGAGCCTGTCGGGGGCAAGGGCCGCCACTATTTCCAGGGCGAAGCTTACGGCGTGGCCTGCCGAGCGGCCAGTTATGATACGGCCGCAGCGTACGGCAGGTTTTGGAGTGAAAACGGCACCTTTATCTATGAGGGCCTGCTCAAATCCGTCGAAGCATGTGAATTCCAAGTCTTTGACGTTGTCGAGCTGACTGAGCACCAGCCCAGGTGCAGCGCAGATGGCCGCAAGCGTGCCGCCTGCTTTGTAGTGGTCTTTCATGGCCTGGATAAGCTTTTTGCAGCCGGCCAGACTGCTCGCTCCGGGCATGCCGCCCGGGAAAATCATCACGTCGGATGCTGTGGTGCCGCCACCGCCGGTTTCCATGTCTTCGAATACCCATTCGGCATCTATTTCAACGTCGTGGGAGCTGGTTACGGGAGTGTCGCTCTTTATGGATACAAGATCTACCGGGAGGCCTGCGCGCCGCAGAACGTCGCAGGTGGCGAGGGCTTCCATGTCTTCGAAGCCGTCCGCGAGAAAAATATTGATGCCTTTCATAATAGTCTTTTAAACTTTGGGCAAGATACTTATTTTTCCTTATTTTTGCAGCACAAAATCTGCCACGATGGACGAAAAAAAGCTTTATCCTCTCAGTTTCTGCACTCTGGCCGACGAATATGGCTGGGGCACGGACGAATTTCTGCTTGCAGACCTTGGCTACCGCGATTCCCTGATACGCGAGGGCTGGCTGGCCGGCAACGCAATCAGCGAAATAATGGACACCTATCTCGACCGGGTGGTCGGAGACAATACCTTCGAATTCTGGGGACGGCAGTTCCCGGTCCAGATCAAGAGGATAAGCGTGGACGGCACCATGCCCCTGCGGGTGCATCCCGATGCCGACACGGCGTTGCAGCGTTACGATTTCCTGGGACGGCGCAAACTCTGGTATGTGTTGTCGGCATCGCCTGGCGCCGTCATCTACGCCGGCTGGAACAAGGATACCGATGCGGCAGAAGTGTTTTCGGCATGTTCCGATGGCAGTGCCGAGCGCCTGCTGCAGCGTTTCGAGGCGGTAAGCGGCAGCTATATCCACATCCCTCCGGGAACGCCCCATGCGGCTGCCGGCCGGCTCGAGATTCTCGAGATAAGCGAATCTTCTCCTCTCGATTTCTGCCTGAGCGGCCTGGGCCAGCCGGTCCATCCCGATGAGTTCGACGAATCGTTGAACCTGGTTGATGCGCTGGATTTCATCGATTATCGCAAATTTGAAGGCAAGCTCGCGCACGCAGGCGGCAGGATTGCCGATTTCCCCGAATTCGTGGTGGAACAAATCGACCTGTTCGCTCCCGCCAAAGTCTCCGGGGAGGCCGATGCCTTTGTAGCATACGTATGCACAAAAGGGACCGCCATGCTCGAGATGGATGTACTTGGCCGCAAGGCGGTATATCGTATCGACAGGGGTAAGGCGCTGCTGGTTCCCGCGGAATGTCAGGATTTCGTGCTTGTCCCGGCACAGCAGGGAACAACCCTCCTGCAGATAACCGTTCCGGTGCGGGAGCAGAAAGACAGCTACCTGTCCGCCTCCTGAGCAGCTTTTCTGCCTCCTGCCGTAAGCAGGGCGATGACAAAGCCGATGGCGGCCACGGCGGCTACAATGAACACCAAGTCCAAGGGTTTGACGCATACGGGGTAAGCGTCAACCAGGAAGTTGCCCGGCATCTTGACCAGTCCGGTCTGCTGCTGAAGTATAGCCAGAGCCGTACCGGCAACGAGTCCCACAATCATTCCGGCGAGCGAAATCAGCCAGCCCTCGAGTACGAAAACCTTCCTGACAAGTCTGTCGGAGGCTCCAAGCGCCTTGAGAGTGGCGATGTCGTCCTTCTTTTCGATGATGAGCATCGAAAGGGAACCGTATATGTTGAGGGCTACGATGAGCACCACGAATATCAGGATGAGAAAGACGGCAGCCTTTTCGTACTTCATCATCTTGAACAGGGTGGGCTGCTGCTCATAGCGGTCGAGCAGAACGCAGTCGGCCGCATAATCTTTCTTGAAACGCCGCAGCGAGGCAGGCGAAGTATCCTTGAGCATGATTTCTACTCCGCTTACCTCTTCGGTGGAGCTGCCCATGAGTGAGCGCATCGTATGCAGGGGAATGAGCAAAAGAGTTGCGTCGGTGTCGGCGCTGATGCTCATAAGTCCTTGAGGATAAACTTTTTCGCTTCTTGCTGAGGCTGCCGGATTGCTCATTGAGATACGGCCGCTCCTGTCGGGGTAGTAGAGCACGATGGGGCTGGTGAACCTGGGGCGTATTCCCAGGTTGCGGGCGAGTCCGGAACCCACCACGGCACCGGGCAGCTCCCCTTTATGCAGGGCGGCAGAGCCCTCGTAAATGTGGCGGGCGATCCTGTCCGATTCTGCCATGCTGTCCTCGACACCCCTTGCCCGGGCTATTCCCTGCATATCGGAATATGTAAGGAAAACGTTGTCTTCCAGGGTGTAGCGGACGTTTCTCACTCGGCTGTCCGAGGCCATCCGGTCCACCAGAATGGTGTCGGGGACGAAGCGGGCCGCACCGTCCGGGGCTGTCATCAGCAGGTCGGGGCTGAGGTCGCCGACATTGCCGGCGACTATGGCGTCGAAGCCGTTGTACACGCTGAGGATAAGCACAAGTGCCGCCGTGCCTATTGCGAGGCCGGCGGCGCTGATTGCCGAAATGACATTTATGACGTTGTGAGACTTCCGGGCAAACAGGTACCTGAGTGCTATGAACAGCGGAACGTTCATTTTTTGAGAAGCTCTTCTATGTGTGCCGCATAGTCGAGGGAGGTGTCGAGCATGAAGTCAATCTCGGGAACGATGCGCAGCTGGCTTGCGACCTTCCGCCCAAGCTCTCCCCTCAGGGACTTCTTATTCTCTTCCAGGAGTCTCATCACGCCTGCCTGCTTGTCGGAAGGGAAGATGCTCACGAATACTTTGGCCACCGACAGGTCGGGGCTTATGCGCACCTCGCTGACGGAAACCATGGCTCCGTTCCATGCCGCCATGCCCTTGCTGCGGATGATTTCGGCGAGGTCTCTCTGGAGCTCGCGCGCAACTTTGAGCTGACGTGTGCCTGCAGGTTTGCTATCCATTGATCTTTATGATGTAATAGTCCTTCTTGCCTTTCTGGGCGAGTATGTATTTGCCGTCGATGATATCGTTCTCGGTGAGCTGCCCGGAAGCGTCGGTAAACTTTTCCTTGTTAATGCTCAGGCCGTTGTTCTGTATCATTTTGCGTGCCTCACCCTTGGACGGGAATATCGAGGTGTTGACCGCGAGGGCGTCCAGGATGGAGATGGGGAGGTCGCTGCGATTGATTTCGAAGGCGGGTACTCCGTCGAACACGTCCAGGAAGGTCTTTTCGTCCAGGCTGCGCAGGTCGTCTGCGGTGGCCTTGCCGAACAGTATGCCGGAAGCCTTTACTGCGTTCTCGTACTCCTGCTGCCCGTGGACCATGACGGTGACCTCGCGGGCGAGAAGCTTCTGAAGCTCACGCCTTTCGGGTGCCTGCCGGTGGGCTGCTACCGCGGTCTCGATGGTCTGGCGGTCGAGCATGGTGAATATCTTGATGTAGCG
>DGVM01000048.1:549-3963 GCA_002395925.1 Bacteroidales bacterium UBA4284 | reverse complement strand
TTCGTGGTGTACGGGCGCGGCGTGCTGCATCTTTCGGTGCTCATCGAAACCATGCGCCGCGAGGGCTTCGAGCTTCAGGTAGGTCAGCCGAAGGTGCTGGACAAGACCATCAACGGACAGCGCTGCGAGCCTATAGAGGAGATGTCGATCGAGGTGCCGGAAGAGTTCGTGGGCGCCGCCATCGAGATATCCACCCGCCGCAAGGGTGCGCTGCTGCGCATGGAGCCCCGCGGAGACCGGACTCTGCTGGAGTTCGAGATTCCTACCCGCGGCCTCATGGGCCTTCGCAGCAACCTTCTGACAGCTTCCCAGGGAGAGGCCATCGTCGCCTACCGCTTCAAGGATTATCAGCCTTACAAGGGCGAGATAGAGCACCGCAACAACGGTTCGCTGGTGTCGCTCGAGACGGGAGAGGCCAAGGCCTACTCGATGAACAAGCTGCTGGACCGCGGGCGTTTCTTCGTGGAGCCCGGCGAGGAGATTTATGCCGGTCAGGTAGTGGGTGAGCATACCCGCGAGCGCGACCTGAACATAAATATCTGCAAGGCCAAGCAGCTTACGAATGTGCGTGCCGCAGGTTCCGACGAGAAGATACTTCTGCCTCCCGCCATCAAGTTTTCGCTCGAGGAAGCCCTGGAATATATCCAGGAAGATGAACTCGTGGAGGTTACTCCTCATCATATGCGCATACGCAAGATTCTGCTCGATCCTCTTGCGCGCAAAAGAAATAGTGATATCGCTGATTGATAATAGAAAAAAAATTCGTACCTTTGCAACCCTTTGTTATACCCCTTAGTGGATTGGCACAAGGCGGTACGCAGTTTGACTGGCGTGCCGACGGAACGTTCTTTGGCAATTCCGGCAACTCGGAGATTCTTGCAGCGGATCTCGGGGTGACGGTTCATGTCGAGAAGTCGATGAGGTTTTTCGGTGTGGACGGCACCATCACGGGCAAGGTGACGGTTCTTTGCGACAGATGTCTCGAGGAATTGGAACTGCCTGTGGATACGGGGTTCAAGCTGAGTGTCAAGTTCGGCGAGGGTGCGGAGACGGCCGATGCAGGTGACAGGGAGATCGTGATGATTCCCGAAGGTTCCCAGGAACTTGACCTGTCGCAGTTCGTCTACGATTACACCTGCATTTCCCTGCCTATGCGCAGGGTTCACCCCGAAGGGGAATGCAATCCCGAGGCACTGAAGTATCTGAGCACGGAAGAATCCGCGGGCGACGCTCCCTCTGCGGGGAGTCCGTTTGCGGCGCTGAAGGACATTTTGAAATAACAATAAATAATATAAAGTACCATGGCACATCCGAAACACAAACTTTCAAAGCAGCGCAGGGACAAGCGTCGTACTCACGATTTCGCTCCCGTTCCTACCCTCGCTACCTGCCCTAATTGCGGTGCTACCGTAATGTATCACAGGGTATGTCCTGAATGCGGTTACTATCGTGGCCGTCAGATCGTAGTCAAGGACGCTCAGTAAAGCGATTGCGGCCTCTTAGTTCAACGGATAGAACGGAGGTTTCCTAAACCTTAAATACAGGTTCGATTCCTGTAGAGGCTACGAAAGAAGCCAGGCTTGTGGCCTGGCTTCTTTCGTAGCCTCGTATCACCTCTATTAGCGGGGGAGAATCCCCCTGCGCCCCCTCGGTCGCTTCGCTCCGAATCTCTGCAGCATTTAATTGTTTGATTATCAAGCAATTTCTGTATAGAGAATCGGTCAAAAACGCCGATTCTCCTACGGGTAAGTCGTTGTGAAGACCGGCCTACGGGGTTCGCGCTGAGGCGCTTATTCTTATTTTCAGGGTGCAAAGAACAGTTGGTGACGGCCGTTATGAGGAGGCTGAAGGGCCAGGAGGTTTGGGGGTGGGTGCTCCCGGTCGGTCAAAATCTGTAGGACCGGGAGCAAAAAAGGCCGAAAACGCTCCCAGTCGGTAGTTTTTTGTAGGACCGGGAGCACTTGCCGCAGGGGACCTTCCTTGTTTTCGGCTGTTTTCAAGGAAGGTCGGAGGTTTAGCGGGGGAAGGAGTCCCCCTGCGCCCCCTCGGTCGCTTCGCTCCATCCATCAAGGGGCCCGGGATTTGCCCAAAAATTGCTATCTTTACATGATAAAATATGACGAAGATGAAAAAGATACTTTTGGTGGCAGCGGCGGTGCTGGTGATGGCGGCAGGCTGCAAGAATACAAACAACTCAAACAATGCAAACAATCAAAATTCTACGATAATGGATAGCAATGAAACTTTGAAAGAAGTGGCCGGACGCAAGAATTTCGGTCCCAACCATGCACTTGTAACCACCCCTCAGCCCTGCGTGATGATAGCCACGTGGGATGCCGATCATAATCCCGACGTGATGATGGCCGCATGGGCCGGGCAGTACGATGCCAAGCAGATAGTAATCTCGCTCTCGAAGCATAAAACAACTGAAAATCTTGAACTTACGGGTGCTTTCACCGTTAGCTTCGCAGACATCCGCACCGTGGCAGAATCTGACTATCTGGGCATCGTAAGCGGCAATCAGGTACCGGACAAGGTGGCCAGGGTCGGTTTCACGGTCACGCCCAGCCCCAACGTGGACGCACCCATCATCAACGAGTATCCGCTTACGCTGGAGTGCAAGGTTATAAGCTGGGAAGACGGTATCCTGGTAGGCGAGGTGGTGAACCAAAGTGCCGACGAACGCATTCTCACCGACGGCAAGGTGGACCTTGCCAAACTGCAGCCCATTGTCTTTGACGCTGCCGGAATGTGCTACCGCGCCATAGGCGATGTCGTAGGCGGTGCGTGGGATGCCGGCAAAAAGTTTATGAAGTAATATTTTGCTTTGTCCTAAAAATACAAAATGTTTTACAATTTGGAAAATTAATTCTAAATTTGAAACATGTTAAGTGCATCAAAAGATATAAATACTAGCGTAATCAGCCCTGCGGACAGTTCCATGTGGATAGCGACTTCCGCCAGAGGTCTCGTGCGGGTGGGAAAGAACGGCAAGGCTTTCACCTACTCTGTCGAAAAGGGGGATTTCTCATGTAATAATATTGTTTCACTCGCCTTCGACAAAGACGGAGTCCTGTGGTTTAAGGATGCGGAAGGCTCGTTCTATTCCTATACTTCCTTTACAGGTTTTGTAAAGCACGAAGAGCTGCCTTCGGATCTGGCGGCGGAGTTCGCCGGGCCTGTAGAAGTCGAGGAGCAAGTGCCGGTCGAGCCTGTCCCTGAGCCTGTCAGTGGGCGTTCCTTCCCTTCTTGGCCTGCTTTTCTGCTGGCGTTCATATTCTTTGCGTTATTCGTCTGGCAATTGTTGAAAGGTCGACGTAATGTTACAAAATCTGTAATCGCTCCTGCTATGCCGAGGGCGGAAAATCCCGCCGAAACCAGCCCGCGTCCGGCTGAACCTGCCGTGCGGGCAGA
>DGVM01000048.1:0-473 GCA_002395925.1 Bacteroidales bacterium UBA4284 | reverse complement strand
GAACCTGCCGTGCGGGCAGAAAAGCCCGCGGAAATCAGCCCGCGTCCGGCTCCCGCTCCCAGGCCTGCCGTTCCAAAAACCGTGGACGGGGATTTTGCCGCCGAGGTCATGCAGATTGTCAAGACGAACTTCACGAATCCCGAGTTCGGCGTGGAAGATGTCGCCGCCGCCCTTGGAATCAGCCGGGTGCATCTCAACCGGAAGCTGAAGGCGGAAAACAGTCCATCCCCATCGGATATGATAAAAACGATGAGGATGGAACTTGCGTCTGAAATGCTGAAGGCCGGGGGCAAGACCATTGCCGAAGTGGCGGAAGCAAGCGGCTTCTCATCGGCATCCTATTTCTCCAGCGCCTTCAAGGAGTATTTCGGGGTAGCCCCTGCGGTCTACAAATAACTATTTGTAAATCTGCTTGACAGGGCGTCCTCTCCAATCTTCGGGAATCTTTAGCCCGAGGATGTCGGCGATGATGG
>DGVM01000227.1 GCA_002395925.1 Bacteroidales bacterium UBA4284 | reverse complement strand
TTTGTAAAGAAATAGCACTATGAAAAAACTGTTCATTGTCATCGCAGCCATGTCGCTGCTTTGCGCCCCCGCACAGGGCCAGGCCTTCCTGAATAAGCTTAAGGAGAAGGCCGTGCAGGCCGTTGGCAACACCATAGGAAATGCCATAGGAGACAAGCTTCAGGGTGATATCCCTGACAGCGTGAAGGACATGGCCGAAATGGGAGAGACCGCAGCGGACGCCCCTCAGGCTGTTACCGGTGAGCAAGCGTTGCCTCCTCGCCGAGCCAGCAGCTTCGGATGGGACGGCCCCGTCATCCCTTCCTCCGCCAAATTCCCCATCCCTCTGATGAACGAGTTCCCTGCTGTGCCTTCACCCTCGGATCTTGCTCACCCCACAGAGGAGAAGCAGATTGCTTATTACAAGGCCATAAAGGCCGTCACCCTGCGTGCCGAGGAGCTCAATGAGAGCACTACCTGCGAGGACGAGGAGACGCTGATGTGGCGCAAGAAAGCCAATAACTGGCTCCACGACCTATTCGGGCTCACGGACGCCGAAATCAAGATGCTGGAGGACGAAAACCTTCCCGAGTCGGAGAAGAAGCGTCTGGAGGAAAAGATGGGCAAGGCCCTGCTGGGAGACCTGGACGTAAATGCCCTGGAGAGCGAGGCCGCCAAGTACGAGGGTATGTCGGAGGCCCAGATTAATGCCATGATGGCAGACAGGACCTTCGCCGCCCTCGATCCGGTCTTTGACCGTAATGCCGCTGACATCCAGAAATATATGGGTGTGACCGCCGCTGAGATGAAGGCTGCCTCCCGCGCCCAGATGAAGAGTGCTAATCCCAACAAAGAGTGTCCTGAGATGCAGGCTCTTCAGAGCAAGTCCAAGGCATATCAGAAGGCGCAGGCTGCCAAAGATCCTTCGTTCCAGAAGGCTGCCGACGCATTTGAGAAGCGTATGCAGGCTGAGACCCGCGAAGCAACCATGAAGGCTTCAAGCATGGGTGGCATAGGTGGCATGATGGGCAAAATATCCGAAATGCAGCAGAAGGCCGCCCCTATTATGGAGACGGAGCAGAAGCTCAGCAACTATTTCGCCCAAACAACTAAACTGCTCCAGATCCCTGACAATGCCGTGGACGCCAAGTTTTCTGTCGCCGACCGTAAGAAACTGCTCTCTTTAAAGGAACAAATATACGCTACGGACAATCCCGCTGTGTACAATCCTCTCTTCCAACAAGCCCAGGAAATCATCAAGACCTATCGTGAACGCGCTGCCAAGGTGTGGGCTGCGGACGTGCAGAGCCGTTTTGACAAGATGAAAGCCAATATGTCGGAGATTATCAAGCTCAACCGTCAGGCCGTGGCCGACGAACTTATCCCCGAGTGCGCACTGTGGCGTTTGCCGCTCAATGCCGTGATTTCTGCCGGAGATATCCTGGCTGAGGCCTACAGCGACTGCCCTGCGGACTATCCTCCGATGTACAATGAGGAAATCATCCGCGAGGTGCCGCTTGATGCCGTCCCCGGCGGCGAGGCTCATGGCTGGTTCCCGGAGTTCTCTGTGTTCGGAGCCTCACATTTCGACGAGATAGCTGCGGGTAAATACCTCTTCGCAAGCACCGACGAAGGCGTATTCCAGTACAACGGAGGCGGCTGGACCAAACTCTCTAACGAGCGCATCAAGCAACTGAGCGAGATGAAGAGGGATGCTACTCCCGCCGACCAGAGCTTTATTTCGCAGGATGGCCTGCGCAAGGTCGTCTTCAACGCCTATGGCGGCTATATCATGCTGCCAGAGGGCGATGAAATCTTCCAGCCGAGTGCGTGGAAGGCCTATTCCAACAGGATACAGTGGATTTATCAAAATACGACCGAAAACGGTAAACTCCAGCTCGTCCTTTGCACCTACAAGCTCTAATATCGGCCCTTATACTGATGACAACGCCTTCTTCGGTGGGCGTTGTCTCTGTCATGTCCGGTGCGGACCGGGCGTCGGCGGACTGGTATGATACCTGGCGCTCGTTTGACGTGGACCCGTTGGTCGCGGAGGCGGTCGTGTGGCCCGAGACAGAGCGCTATTCGCGCTGGCAGGACAAGATGGAAACGGTGGCCAACTACGGCGGCTACGTCACCACGGGCGGCGGCCCGGACTACTCCATAGGGCTTTTTCAGATGAAGCCCTCCTTCGTAGAAGACCTGGAAAAGGCCTGGATGCGCAGCGGACTGGCGCGTCGCTACGAACTATGGTTCGATACGGACGACAACGCTACGGCCCGCAGGGTACGTATTTCGCGGCTGCAAAAGGAAGAGTGGCAGGTGATTTACGTAGGCATGTTCGTGCGGCTGATATACTCTTCGTACGGGTCCTTCAACAAGAAGGGCGTCTTTACGCAGGACGGCATAGAGACGCTGTCCGTGGAGGAACAGGTACGTCTGGCGGCCACCGCATACAACCGCGGCTGTGCCTGGCCAGCCCCCGGCTACGGAGATCTTGACGTGCTACGTGCCCATGCCGCCGAAAAGCATTTCCACTATGCCCTCATTCCCGGGAAGCATACAAGGCGCTACTGCTACGGGGACCTGGCGGTGAAACACTATAGGAAAACGATTAAACTGCTGTCTTGCGGCGGCAATGGCCGGAATGGCACTAATGAAAAGGACGTTAACGGCAGCGGCACAAAGATATCCATCGGCGACAGATTTGCTTTTGCCGGTCTTGAGACCGCAAAACTGGTCCCCGCCTTCGCAATCGAGATCAGCGAATTGAAAACTGACCCCCGCAGCGAGAGCAAGCCCATGAAAGATGAGGTCTTCTTCTATACCGGCCCGAACATCACGGCTATCCCTGCCGCCAAAGTTCAGGCTTATCTGCAGAAGGTATATTCGGCAGTAAAGAAAGCCGCCGACGGCGGTGTCATCTACAAAGCCAAAGGCATTTCCGGAGATGAACTTGGCGAACAGATCACCACTCCTCCCACAACCGACAAACCGGCCGCTACAATCATGTACCTCTATCAGCATGGCGGAACCTGGTTCAATATTACCGTCGGCCACAAAGCCTACTTCCGCAAGTTCAAGAAAGACTACGGCGAAAAATTCATCGGCGTCGGCATCACCGTAAAAGAGATGCTTGGAGAGGTGAAGTAACTGAATTTATGTATAATTTATTCTAAGCATCCGGCTGCTGGCCGTCGTGGGCTTTCCACATGCACTCCGTGATCTTCATGTCGGA
>DGVM01000053.1 GCA_002395925.1 Bacteroidales bacterium UBA4284 | reverse complement strand
TCCGGAGCCGGCATCCCGGCTCGACAACACCACTCCGTGGCACAGGCCTCCGGAGAGAGCCTTCCCTTCTATGCGGAACAGTCCGTCGTCGCTGACGCCGGGGGTTTCTGAAAGAGAGAAGCTGATGCCGGCGGGATCGTGGTTGCCCGAATGCAACATTATGGTTTTCCTGGTGCCGGCATAGAAGGTTCCCGGCTGCTCGAAACGGTAGTCGTCTTTCCTCCAATGGTGCGCAGCTCCCTCATTCGAGATGCTGACCATGCAGGAATAGCTGCATCCCCCAAGCAAGCCTATCTGCGCACCGTCATTGGCATAAAAGCGGCATACGGATACGCCTTCGCTGATGGCGGGAACGGCATCGGATTCTATGGTCATCTCTATGTAAGAGGATGCTTCCGTAGCGGCTCCTGGGCGGTCCGTGTAGGCAATCCCGGTATAATTGGGCAGCGAATACAGATACACCGTCCCCCCTTCATGCAGCGTCGCAAGATCTCCCGCCGAAAGGCAGTCGCCATCCGTAAATGGAGTACCGGCGACGGCTTTGTAACTCCGGACGGAATTCCATGCATCCGACGGCTTCACCGCGAAAACGGTCGGCGAATTGCACAGTCTTACTCTCGTCACCCTGACATTTCCTCCAAGGGTGCTGCCAGCCGCTTTCAGATCTTCGGACAGTTCCGCTTTCAGTGCAATCCTGCTCATGGCGCGGAACAAAGTCACGGAACTTCTCATCCCGGTCGCAGTCAGCGACAGATTACCTTCTCCTACCAGCAGGACAGGCTTGCGGTCCCCTCCGTAATTCAATGCATAAGTTCCGGCATCGCTGCCCGTCGCGGGGCCCTGCAGGCTCCTTCCGGCATTCCCTATCAGCACGAGCCTGCTGTGCCCGCCAGCCGAGGTATCGAAATCGACATCTCCGGCGGTACGTATTGAAAGGCCGTCCAGATAATGCGTTTCCTTAAGATCTCCGGAGGACGAGTACACCCATATATTCAGGTCGTGCACGGTATCTTCATCATCAATGATGCTGCTCTTCGACAATGGCAGATTGTCGACCGTCAGCGATATCCTGGCAGCTTTCCCGGTATCTCCATCAAGGCCGGAATCCCTGGAGCAAGCCGCTGCGAACATTGCCGAGAGCAGCAGAATCCTTATAATCGTTCTTCTTTTCATCGGTATATAAATCAATTCATTACAAAAGTCTTCCACTCCTGTCCCCACGGAAGGACGGAAAGATTCCAGCAGAGTCTTTCGCGGTCCACGGGCACATCCGGAGAAGCGGAGCCCCAGCCTGTGAGTTCCACATCGGCAATGCGGTATTCATAATTGCACTGCATGGGAGGCAGGGTTACAGGATAGTAATTCTTTATCCCGCACACGGTCAGTTCGAGCACCAGACGGGTTTTCCCCTCGGGATTGGGACAGCAGTAGAAGTCCATCCCAAGGGTTTTCGAAGATGCGCCGGAGAGTGTCAGAGCCGGAACCCTGAGCAGCTTGGCGGACAGCGGCGAAGGAAGCAGGGCGTCGAGGGCGCCCACGTTGCAGAGATCCGCAGCGGACGGCTCGAGCGAAACCGGGACGCTGACAGCGGCATTTACAAGATACACCTTGTCCAGAGTCACCGAAGATCCGGCCGGCAGCCCCTTTGAAAGAAAGGAGGGCGTAAGTTTACCCAGAGAAACCTTGCACACGGCCCGGTCCGCCTTGACGAGTTTGCCGGATGCTCCGGAGAAAGCCCCCACGCCACTTCCAGCCATCAACGGGGCTTCCTCTGAATAATCCGCGAGCAGGAACCTGGAAGAGAGCAGTTCATCCTGCGACTCTATCCTGTCCAGTTTGCCTTCGGGCAGATTCGCAAGCAGCCAGAAGGAGAGATTCTCGCCGGCCGCAAGCCTTGCCGTAAGGCTTTCTCCGGACTGCCGGGCGTGAACGTCCAGCGAACCGTCTTCGCGGAAAGCGAAAAAGTCCAGCCTTGCATTGCTCCCGGGCGCGCTGAAAACTACGGGCACCCTGCCTCGGACGGGAGCGGAGGACAGGGACACATTTGTCCCGATAGTCCCCCATGGCGCCAGTTCTATGCTGAATCCTATTTTCTGCGCATCCGTGTTGGGGAGCGAACAGCTTACGGTACACAGTTTTCCCATCCCGGGGATGAAAGTCACCGATTTGTCGTAGGATGCCACCTTCACCCCGTTCTGCAGGCAATCCCAGCATATCCGCAGGGTCATCTCCGAGGGAATCACCGATACGGCGTCTCCGATGTCCAGAGGGATGCTGCCGGATCTCAGGCCGGTCCAGCTGCCGCTTGCGTAATTCCAGGTTCCGGAGGTAGCAGCCGTCAGTTCCACCTTTCTCACATCATAGTCCGCCTCCGCATCCAGGCCCTCCCAAAGAACCCTCAACTGCGACAGGATGTGGGAGAATTCAAGGCCGACTTCACTGTCGGAAGCCAGCACGTTCTTCTTCTCAGCCACAATCAGGTCCGTATTTCCGTCGGACTCATAATCCAGGAGGGTTTCTCCGCCTTCCACTCTCAAGCGTCCTCCTGCCGGGTGGGATGCATAAAAGCTGACCGGGCCCGGAGGGTAATAGTACGCTTCCTCCGTACAGAAGTAATTGTCCGCTTCAGACCATTCCGCTTTGTCTACAAAGTATTCTACCCCCTGTGTCACACCGGCGACCTCGAAGCCGCCGGCCTTTACACTGGCCACCGTACTTTCGTTCATGCCGCGCGTCTGCAATGCGGCGAACACTATTCTTCCGTCACGTCCGGGCGCCTCAGGATAGTCCTGAACGCCGCACCCGAATACAGACAGCATCGAAAGACCGAATAATATCTGTTTTCTCATTCCTCTGCGTTTTATTCCATTACCACTCCTTCTCCACCGTTCTCCCAGGGTGCGATCGCATTGCTTACGAATACTCCGAGTTCCCTCTCCAGTGGGTCTATCCTTATCATCAGTTCGCAGTCTGCACCCATAGGGAGAGTTACCGTGCCGCTCAATGCCCTGTCGTCCACAACCTGATTGCCGCCGGCGTCTACGGTCTGAATCCTCGCCCGCAACGTATGGACTCCCGGAAATGCGTAGTAATCCATTGCCAGGGAGTTACCGCCGCCTTGAAGATTCAGCGACTTCCTCCCGCAAAGGCTGTGTTCGTCCGCCATGGTATAGTCGGCCGATTCCTTCTGGAAAAGCCTGCCGTTCTCGCCCGAGTAGACGAAAGTCTGCTGGTCGGCATCGGTGATGGTGCAGTACAGCGCAACTATGTCCGCGATGTCGAGTTCCCTCTCCACAATCCATCGTCTGTATGCAGACAGGTCGAAAGTGAGTTTGCTGATCCTGGCGGAAACGTGGTTGAATTTCAGGGGAATGCCGTCTATCTTTCCCTGACGGATCTGCTTGGATGCCAGCCAGTCCACATTATGACGGGCATTGCGCAGGGTGAGGACAGCCGAAGTCCCGGAATTGTACAGTATCATGGCAGAGCCGAACTCCACGTCGGATTCAAGCACGGAAGGTGTCTGATTGTATCCCGCGGCATAAAAAGAGTAGGTCCTGCCCTCGGGCCAGTATACCCGGGTGGCATCCGAAGGGAGAAAGCTTGCGGATGAAGAACTTTCCCTGACTGCAAGTCCTCCGAGTTCCCCACTCCAGCTCCCGAGGGCATAATCGTATGTGAGATAGTGAAATTCAGTAAAACCGGCATCCACGGCACCCGCCTTGGTGCCGCCGAATTCTATTCGCACCGGATCGCCGGCCGAATTTGGAGCGGGCGTCTCCCAGGAATCGGATGAGCACCCGCACAGAATCGTAATCAGCAGCAGGGAAATCTTTCTCATGACCCTACTGCAATACTACGGGCAACTGCCTGGTTTCCCAGGGTGCCAGTGAAACGATGACGCGTACCGGAATGGCAGGATCGCTCTTCACATTCAGGTTCAGGTCGCATATCTTCCCTTCCATGAAGGTGACGTTCGATGTCGAAACGAAACTGTGGGAATAGTCTCCTTTAGTCATGGTGTAGCTCACCTCTATCTCTGCCGTGTCGGGCACCACCAGAATGTCGTTGTCGCCAATCTGAAGGGCGACATTGTCCCTGGAGCTGCAGTCATACCACCTGAAAGTCTTGAGGCTGTATTTGCCCCCGGTCCTCACAGAAGTGAGCTTGACGCTTACGTCGCTCAGGGTATAGCCATATTCGGAAGTGACAGAGACCCTGCCTATCCTGGAGAAGATATGCCGCATCACTATGGTGGTGGATTCGGCGTTGAAAGACGGGTTGGTCATCGCACCGCAGACAGCGTCCAGACTCCGGTCCACTATCGTGCAGGGCGCTCCCGAATCTATCGCGATATCGAAATTCGACGCATAGAAACGATAGACAGGATTGGTTAACGGCCAGTATTTCCCCGTATGATACTTGTTCCCGGACCTTTGTGCGACTGCAGTCCAGGCGATTTCGTCCGGGTTCGTCGCAGTGATGGCCGCGACATTGAAGGATTCCAGGTTTTCCATGGTGACTTCTTCCACCTTCGTCTCCACCTCCACTTCCAGTCCGGAAGTCACGAAACAGATTTCCTTCCCGGGCCCTTCATTAGTTTTTTCCTTGGCGCACGATGCCGAAAGCAACGCCGCCAGTATCAATATGTTTTTTTTCATTTTCTTTGTCTTTATAGTATGATGGTTACAGTCTCCGAGAGTTTCCAAGCCTCTACCTCGACCAGGAATCCCGCCTCGGACATATCTATTCCTATGCCTATGTCCGGCAGATCCGGCACAGTCCAGTCGTAGCCCTTCTTCCGGATAATCTCGCCCAGCGGCTGCCTTGTAAGCAGGGAACCGTCGTCTTTGTGATAGACCTCCAGCACCAGCGAATCGTCCTTCTGGCGGGGAACTGTCACATTGTAGATATTGTCTTCCACTTCCACCGGCCGGTAATCGAAGCGTCCGGCATGGGGTGCACCGCCCGGCAGGACATAGCCGTCGACTTCTCCTATTATCCTGAAAGTGAAGGGATAATCCTCCGAAGGGATATCCCCTTTCACTTTCATCGATATCACTGCAAAATCCTTGTTCAGGGGCAGGCCGGTCTCTCCCTCCTCTCCGGAAATGAACACGCTCCCGTGGCCGGCATAGATGCTGTCGCAGCAGAAACCCATGGGGATGGTCAGTACGGATCCGTTCCTTTCCATCCCTTTCACTCCGCAGAACACATCCACATAAACCAGCTCTCCCCTCGGGACCTCCAGCACCAGGTCTCCCCTCCTTGCGAAGCGCATGAAGTCCTGTTTTCCGTACTCAAAACTGCTCTTTGCATCCGTGGCTACATTGCAGGTGAGTTCTCCCCGGCATCCGTCGGCCACATAGCCGTCGGAATACACCACGCACCATGCCGGACAGAACGCCCTGTCTTCCTTGACCGAACATGCGGCGGCAAGAATCATCGCAGCGAGCAATTCCCAGCTTCTCATATCACATATTTTCCCGTTTCCGTCTCAAGAGGAACCACTGTCCAGGGATTGGCCTCCACAGTAAACGTGCAGGAAGCTGTTTCGGTCTTCTTCTCGGGATCCGACGAGCCGGGACGAGTGATCACCAGTTCTCCGATATCGTAGGTCGTATTGCTGTCGAGCGCACCGAGTGGAATCACATAATAGACAGGCTTGGCGTTCAGCAGGGCCTTGACGACCAGCTTGGTATTGCGGACAGTGAAGGGTTTTTCGTCGCTGTCGGTGTCCACGGGATTCGGCATTGCATACATGCTGTAGGCTGCATCGCCCATGTCTTTGGAGGCGCCGTCCGAAAGATCCGTCCCTACCGTTCGGCGCATCCAGAGGTCGTATGCCGCATCGGGCACGCCGAGTTTGTTGAAGAAGTCGTCTGCAGAGGGAGTGCGGTCCATACTGTAGTTTTCCCTGCCGACCGCATTGGAAAGATAAATCTCTTCGATTCTGAAGTCCTGGGCCCCCAGAGCGGATGATTCGAAATCGCGGGTAATCTTGAGCAGACGCACCCTCGACACGATACGGTCCACTTTTACAGTGATGGCATTCAGTCCGGGGACAAGGGCGTTCGCCGTCGCCGCGCTGCGGTTCACGCTTCCAATCATGGTGAAGTCTCCGGGTGCGGAGGATGCGGTTTTCTGCGAAGTGATTTCGGTCACTTTTGTCAGCAGGCCGGTCCGGGTGGATATTCCTTCCAGCTCGGAGACAGGCTGTGCGCTGTTGACCACGGCATAGACGGTGCGGTCGCCCGTCGTCGCAGTCAGGGTGTATGGAGCAGAGTCGAAGTGGGCGTATGCGTCCAGCTGGCCGTCGTACTCCCCTCCCTTGAAGAACACGAAGATATCGACAGTCCGGATCGCATTCTCCACTCCGGTTCCGTCCACGGTCGCCTTGGTGGCAGGGTTTCCCGCCAGCGCAAGTCTGATTTCCGCCGGTGCGGACGGCACGGCTTCCGGCACTTGGGTTTCGACATTTTTGTTGCAGGCTGCGAGAGCCGCTGCGGCAGCCATGCAGGCCGCCATTTCCAGATACTTTTTCATTGATCGTAAAGATTTAAGTTGTAATTGTTTATGAGTATGGCTATCTCCGGGTCCAAACTCCCCCGGAATACATAATTTCGGTCTGCGTTGCAGGCGTTCAGGAAATGCCGGACGGCATTTCTGTCGTCCCCGAAACGGGAGTACAGCAAGGCCATCATATACTCCACCTGCGGCGTCCTGTCCAGTTTGAGCAGAATATCCATGGCATTGTGATTCCTGCCGAGAGACACGAAGGCGATGGCCGTATTGTAGTCGCGGTATGGAAGGAGCAACTCCAATGCGCGCTCGTAATCCCTGTCCTTGAGAGCCTGCACTCCCGCCCGGTACACCGTGTCCGGAATGGTAGTATGGACCGTGTCCTTCACCATCCCCTTGCGGTGCAGGTGGAAGTCGAAACGCACCATGCGCAGGCGCGGATAGATGTTGTTTCGGAGGTGGGCGTAGCTGTCCAGCTGCCGCAGGGACGCCTCTCTCAGGTCGAAGTCGGATATCTCCATTTTCTTACGGATAGTTTCGAGCTCTGACGGCGGAATGAGGGTGTCGGACTCCACCAGGGTTCCGAACAGGCGCCAGTTCTCGCCGCCCCCGTGCGAGACGAAGTCGACACTGGGGATGTCGCCCGCTATGCAGAGGCTGTCGATCAGGAAGGAGGTGTAGCCTGAGAAGAAGGCCGAAGCGGCCCCGGCCCGGCGCAAGGCCAGGTCGCGGTTGGCGGCCGCAGCGCCCT
>DGVM01000046.1 GCA_002395925.1 Bacteroidales bacterium UBA4284 | reverse complement strand
CCAGCTTCTCGAACTCCTTTGTGGGCGCTCCCGTTTGATTTCTTGTGAAGTCTTCATATATTTGTAAGAATCAATTATTACGGCCATGAAAGTCAAGTCCCTTATAGCCCGGTTGCTCCTGGCGGGCACGGTTCTCACGGCAATCCCGTCTTGTGTAAATGTCAGCGAACTCCAAAGCGAATTAGCCGACATCAAGACCCGTCTCACCAACCTCGGCGCCGAAAATCCTTGGGAG
Source organism: Bacteroidales bacterium UBA4284 (assembly GCA_002395925.1). Next base: position 3,418 of record DGVM01000046.1, on the reverse strand, counting down.
CCAGGCAACTACTACGCCTGGGGCGAACTGGAGCCCAAGAAAGACTACAGCTGGGCAACGTACAAATGGTGCGACGGCACGAAGGATCACATGCCCACGGATTCCGATTGGCGGGAGCTGGTCAATAACTGCACCGTCACCTGGACCGGCAATTACAACGGGACAGGCATAGCCGGCAGCATCTTCACCGGGAAGAAATCCGGCTATACGGGCGTTTCCATCTTCATTCCCGCTGCGGGAATGCGAGTCGATACAGCGACCCTCGACCCCGGCACATATTGTTTCTACTGGACTTCGGTCCTCGACATTGACCGCGAACCCAGTAACGCCTGCTATTTCATGTCGGACGAATCCAACACGGACATAAACAGCTATATCCGGCCCGAAGGCCGCTCAGTACGTGCCGTATGCCCTTAATTGGAATTCAATACTTTGCATCCCTTGCGATTCTGCTCTTCTGCAGCGTCGCCGCGTCAGCTCAGGCCCGAGTAACCATTGACCCGGGCCGTGAGCTTGGCGCCATTAAGCCAATGAATGCCGCAAACAACGGTCCCACGGAGGCTGTTTTTGACTCATATAAGTCGTTGAGGATTCCGTATGCGCGTACGCACGACACGCCCCTGGGCGAGGCGTACGGCGGCCACTGCATAGACATCAATCAGGTGTTCCCGGATTTCAACGCTCCGGTTAATTCTCCCCGCTCGTACGACTTTACCAACAGCGACAAGGTCCTCCTTGAAATGCTGGAGGCCGGGACCAAACCGTTCTACCGTCTGGGCCAGAGCATAGAGCACCAGAAGCGGAAGTACGGAATCTATCCGCCCCGGAACTACTGCAAGTGGGCCAGGATATGCGAGCACATAATCCGCCACTACAACGAGGGCTGGGCAGACGGCTACAGGATGGGCATCGAGTATTGGGAGATATGGAACGAGCCCGACCTCGACCAGCCAGACGACCGCTGGAAGACCGATCCGCGCACCTGGGCCGGTACCATGGAGCAGTTCGATGAGCTTTACGTCGTTACGGCAAAACACCTCAAGAAATGCTTCCCCGGCCTGAAGATTGGCGGACCGGCATTCGCCAATCCACGTAAGTACGGCCCCGGGTTTCTGGATTACGTAAAGGAGAAGGGGGCGCCTTTGGACTTCTTCTCCCATCATATGTATCACCGCAAGCCATCACGCATCACAGAAGATGTGGGCATCATCCGCAAGATGCTGGACGAGAAGGGATTCACCGGGACGGAGTCCATCCTCAACGAATGGAACTACAACCGCGGCTGGGACGAGGCGTCCGATTACTACGGCCGAAGGATGCGCCCCACAATCAAGGGTGCGGCATTCGTGGCGGCCACGATGTGCGCATGCCAGTCCGAGCCTCTGGATATGCTAATGTATTACGACCTGCGGCCCAACACCATGTGGTGCGGCCCCTGGTCTCCGTTTTTATATGAGGTCCGCCCGACCTGGTGGGCTCTTTACTATTGGGCCGAACTTGCAGATTACGGCACCTGCATCGCATCGTCCTGCGACACCGTCAACATCTACACCTGCGCCGCCAGGTCGTCCGACGGCAAAGTGCGCCTCCTTGTCGTGCGTTACCACGAAGACGATAGCCACAACACACCCCACGAGGTCTCGCTGTCGCTTCCCTACGGCTGGCAGGTCACGGGTCTGCGGATTACGGACAGCCAGGGCCAGGACCGCAAGTCCGCCCCGTCCGTTTCCATCGTAATGGAATCCAATTCAATTGCCCTGGTGGAAATCGACAGCATTGATCAGCATTTTTGAGAATCAGTCATGAATAAGAAATTCTTCTGCTCCTGCCGCGGCGAAAATACCTTCGCGAACTGACCTGGAGGGAGATTTGCTGATATCTTTTATGAAAAAAACTTTATTCTGCTTTATCTTTGCCCTGCTCGCGCTGGGATCTGCCTCCGGACAGTCTTTCCTGGAGGATGTACACCTTTCCCTCGACAAAGGCTTTGAAGGGGTGTATGCCAAAGGGGATACCCTGAAAGTCTATGCGGAGGTTGCCAAAGATACACCGGCGGTAGTCAAAATCTATCAGAACGGTTACTTTAAGGAATCCCGCGAGGCTTTCCTTCCTGCCGGAAGGAGCGAAATCTTCAGAGGCGCCTACAGCGAAGCGACGGCGCTGATGTTCCGCCTTGCCGATCCTGCCAACCCGAAGGACTCCACCACGGTGGGGGCGATCGTCGCGCCGGAGGACTTCCGACCCGGATTCGACGAACCGAAGGATTGGCGGCGGTTCTGGTGCAAGCAGGTAAGACGGCTGCGCAGGCAGAAAATGGAGGTTAAGCTGACTCCGGTTGCCATCCCCGGAAAGGACAGCGTAAACTATGTCTGCTACGACCTTGAGGTTAATTGCATCACCGCCCGGCCGGTGCGGGGCTACCTTGCCATGCCGCGGAATGCCGTACCCCGCAGCCTCCCTATTGCCATCAAAGCTCACAGCGCCGGGCTGATGACGGATTCCTGGACCAAGGCGACCGTGTCTGCCGCCGTCAAACTGGCCAAATCCGGCAGCGGTGCCATCGCCCTGGACATCAATGCCCACGGCATTCTCAACGGACAGGATGATGCTTACTACGAGGCAGTAGGAAAAGAACTGAACGGTTATTCCGGTTGGCCCGTCAAGGACCGGGAATCATTCTATTTCAACGGAATGTTCCTCCGGCTGGTCCGCGCCCTGGATTATCTCTGCTCCCGCAAGGAGTGGGACAGGAAGCGGGTGCTCATTACGGGAGGCAGCCAGGGTGGTGCCCAGAGCGCCGCGCTCGCCGGCCTGGACCCCAGGGTTAAAATGGTAGTGGTGGACGTCCCGGCGATGTGGGATGTCGGCGGAATGCTCGTGGGCCGCACCAGCGCGTGGAACAAGCCTCTGGAGCGCGAGGGTACGGATTCGCCCGCTGCGAAAGTCGCTCCTTATTACGACGCCGCTAATTTTATGCGTCATTATACCGGGGGGCTCGTCGTCAACGTAGGCCTTATCGACCTCACCTGCCCTCCGGCAGATGTGTGGGCCGTCTTCAACATCTGCCCCGCCTCAACCAAAATCATGAACCCCTGCGCATGGAAAGGCCACAGCGGCAAATACTCCGTTCCCAAGGCCGAGCAGGACAAAATGCGCAAATTGATGGGTAAATATCTCGACGACGCTATCGACTCTTATCTTCTGTAGCGGGAGTGGGTCACGATCCCACGACCTCCGGATTATGAATCCGACGCTCTAACCAGCTGAGCTACCACGCCAGGGCATAAAAAAATCAGCTTTCGCTGATTTTTTGTTGAGATGGAAGGATTCGAACCCTCACTGACAGAGCCAGAATCTGTAGTGCTACCATTACACCACATCTCAATAGGTGTCCGTCTGAAAACGGACTGCAAAGGTA
>DGVM01000220.1:1701-2832 GCA_002395925.1 Bacteroidales bacterium UBA4284 | reverse complement strand
GGGTCTGGAAGACCTACGAAGGGCGTCTGATCATGAGCGGATTCAAGAACGACAAGAAAGGGGCCGGGCTTCAGAGCAACGAGTTCACATTTTCTGTCGACAAGAAAGCAGAGGGGCGCAAGGCCAACGGCGCCGTGTATTCCGTCGCCGATTCCCTTATGCGCTGCAGCGGCAAGCAGGTGCAGGTCAAGTATAGGGAATACCGCGGTGCTCTCCCCTGGCGCGGCATCCAGAAATTCGTGGTATACGATATCCTAAGCGTTTCCGACCCGGCAAGAGTCAATACCATCCCCATAGCAGCCGAAGAATAATGACCACTCTGATTCTCGCAGTACTGCTGCAGGTGCTTGCCACCCGTCCGGCACAGACGGACGGCAAGGCCATTACAATGCGCGACGCCGTGCTCGGAGGGCATCTTTATCCCGCCGGCAAGGCCTGGCATTGGGAAGGCAACGAACTCAAGGAAGGCCGTTCCCGATACGAAAAAAAGACCTGGACTCTACCCAGGGAAGATGGTGAAGGGATTGTGATCGGAGAAAGCGTATCCCGCAACGAATTCGGCATCAGCGGAGGAGTATTCCCCTCCCCTTCCGGAAAATATCTGGCGGTATACCGCAAGGACGAAAGTAAAGTCTCGCAGTTTCCTCTTCTGGACATCACCACCCGCACGGGAAGTCTCGAGCAGATACGCTACCCCATGAACGGAATGGCGTCCGAGCGGGTTTCCCTCCTTGTCTGCGACACTCTTGGGAACGTGATTTCGACCATTGTCCCCACGGAATTCACAGACGAGCGATATCTCACCTGCGTGACATGGGGCCCGGACGACAAGAACATATTCATACAGGTGCTCGACCGCGAGCAGCATCACATGGTGCTGAACCAGTACAGGGCCGCGGACGGTTCGTTCGTACGCACCATCCTTTCGGAAGAAAACGAAGCCTGGGTGGAGCCGCAGGAGCCGCTGCACTTCATCAAGGGCAGATACGATTTCATCTACGACACGGACAACCGCAACGGATTCCGCAGCATGTATCTCTGCGACACTCTCGGGAACATCCGGGCTCTGCCTACGGCCACTGCCGACCAGCACTACGTTGCGGATGACGGCAGGTGGGTGTACTACACATC
>DGVM01000220.1:0-1611 GCA_002395925.1 Bacteroidales bacterium UBA4284 | reverse complement strand
TCCCCCATCGAGAATCATCTGTTCCGCATAGATCTCGGCAAATATCGCTCGGTGCCAAAGGTCCGCTTCAGGAAACCCCAGCGCCTGACCTGGGAAAGAGGATGGCACAGGGTAAGCCTGTCCGAAGACTGCAGCCGTTTCATCGACAGCTGGAGTTCCTTCAACGTGCCCGGGAAGGTGGAGGTCCGTTCGACCGACGGCAAAAGTTCCGAGCTTCTGTATGAGGCTCCGGACCCCCTCTCGGAATACGCCACTTGCGAGGTGGAACTCGGCAGGACGCCTTCCGCGGACGGCGATTTCATGAACTACTACCGGCTCTACAAGCCTCTTGGTTTCGATCCTTCGAAAAAGTATCCGGTGGTCGTTTATGTCTACGGAGGTCCGCATTCGCAGATGGTCCAGAACAGCTGGCTTGGAGGAGTGAGAATGTGGGAAATGCTCATGGCACAGAAAGGCTATGTGGTTTACGTGCAGGACAACCGCGGCACATCCAACCGTGGAGCGGCCTTCGAAAAGGCCATCAACCGCCAGTGCGGGCAGGCCGAGATGGCCGACCAGGTGGCGGGTCTGCGCGAACTCATGAAGCAGCCCTGGGTGGACACTGAACGCATAGGCGTGCACGGATGGAGCTACGGCGGATTCATGACCATATCCCTGATGACAAACTATCCGGACATTTTCAAGGTCGGCGTCGCCGGCGGACCCGTGATAGACTGGAAATGGTACGAAGTGATGTACGGCGAGCGTTATATGGACACTCAGGCCACCAACCCCGAAGGTTTCGCAAAGACATCCCTGATAAACAAGGCAGCCGATCTCAAGGGCAAGCTCCTGATCTGCCAGGGCGCTATCGACAACACGGTCGTATGGCAGCACAGCCTGAGTTTCGTGCAGGAATGCATCGCGAACGGCGTGCAGCTGGACTATTTCCCCTACCCCCGTTCCGAGCACAACGTGCGAGGCATCTGGAGGGTGCATCTCATGGACAAAGTAACTGATTATTTCGACCTATATTTATGAAAGAATACATCGAGCAGAACAAGGAAAGGTTTTTTGAAGAACTGTTTTCCGTATTGAGGATTCCGTCCGTCAGCGCCAAGGCTGCGCACAAGGACGATATGCGCCGCTGCGCGGAGAGACTCGCCGTGCTGCTGGTGGAAGCCGGCGCCGATGAGGCCCAGGTGCTGCCCACCGACGGCAATCCGGTCGTTTTCGGCAGCAAGATCATCGACCCGAAGGCAAAGACAGTGCTCGTATACGGGCACTATGACGTGCAGCCGCCGGAGCCTCTGGAACTCTGGCGCACAGACCCTTTCGAGCCCGTGATAGGGCCGGATCCCGCAACCGGCAAGGATGCCATATGGGGCCGGGGCGCAAACGACGACAAAGGCCAGCTTTTCATGCACATCAAGGCTTTCGAGTACCTGCTCGCCAGCGGAAAACTCAAGCATAACGTCAAGTTCCTCTTCGAAGGGGAAGAAGAAATCGGCTCTCCCTCCCTGCCCGCCTGGATGAAGGAAAACAAGGCTCTTCTCAAGGCGGACATCTGCCTGGTGTCCGACACCACGATGATTTCCGACAAGGTTCCTTCCATCAACTGCGGGATGCGCG
>DGVM01000134.1 GCA_002395925.1 Bacteroidales bacterium UBA4284 | reverse complement strand
GAGCCTGCACTTCCTGGCTCCAGAAACCGTTGAATGCAGGGAAGCGGGCATCCTCGAAGCCTGCGATATTGACCCTGTGATACAGCTTGAGCGTGGCGCTGATGGTCTCTCCGACTACTGCTTTGGTCTTGCTGACGCTGAGCCGCATGAAGATGTCTTCGCCGCCTGTCGCCTGTCCGCTGCCCGAGGACGCGGAAGCTTCGCTGCCTCCTTGAGACTGCGCCCCGCCTGCCTGTGCGCCGTTGGATACCACCTGTATGCTGACGGGCCGGGAACTGATTGTGTTACCCTTCACCGTAGCCGTAGCCGCAGGAAGCTGGAAAGTGCCGGTGGAACGGGGCATAAGTACGTATGTATAAGTAGTCTGCGACGATTGCGTCTTCTTGCCGTTGATGATGCTTATCGATGTCGAAGAGCCCTTCTGGGGACCCCATACGAGCTGAAAATCATCCGACGGTTCCCACTCGAACGACGACGGCTTGTGCTCACCTTCGATGGTGAAGGTGACGTTGAACTGCTCGTCGAGCGCGACGAGGTTCTGTACGTTGACTCCGATGGTATTCTGTGCGTGAGCTGCGGCCCCGAGAGCGAGCAGCGCCGCCAATGCTGTGAATATGCGTCTCATTACCAATTCTTCTCTTTCTGCCTTGATTTAAGCGCTGCGGCTTTCTCTTTGTTGACCTTGTCCTGAGTCTCCTTCTCCTTCGCCTGGATGGCCTGAAGCATCTGCTGGGCCTGCTGGGGGGAGATTTTCTGCTCCTGACCCTGCTGGTCCTGATTCTGCTGGTCCTGTTGCTGATCCTGGTTCTGCTGCTGATCCTGGTCCTGTTGCTGATCCTGGTCCTGTTGTTGATCCTGGTTCTGCTGCTGGTCCTGATCCTGCTGCTGATCCTGATTCTGGTTGTTGCCTCCGCCACCGCCGTTCTGCTGGTTTTGGAGCATCAGCTTCGCATAGATGTAATTCTCTTTGGCGTCGAGGTCGGCGGGATCGAGAAGCAGCGCTTCCTTGAATGCCTTCACGGCTCCTGCATAATCCTTTTTCTGCAGCGCCACGTCGCCGCTGTTGTAATGCCAGCGTGCGGCGTTCTCGCTTGAAGGGGCCACATCCTTTATGGTCTGTAGCGCTTTTGCGGCTCCGTCCCAGTCCTGCTGACGGTACAGGCTCGATGCGAGATTGTACTCGCCGGCGACCGACAGCGAATCTTTGAGCACCGCCTTGCGGTAATCTATTTCGGCCTCCTTGTAGGCCTGCTTTGCGAACTTTCGGTTGCCCGCTCGCACCTCGCGCTTGTCGCTTTGTGCTCCGAGCGGCGCAGTCAGCAGGAGCAGCGCAATTGCCGCGATACTATATGTTAAAACTTTGATTCTCATTGGAACAGGCTCTTTCTGTGCTTTCTTTCTCCAATCAGCGCTTCCAGCACCAGCAGGGCGAGCGCCACGGCGAAGAAATACATAAACAATTCATCGTATTCTTCGAAGACTATCGAGCTGTAACGCTCGGCCTCCATCTTCTTTATGTCGTCCACTATCGGGGCCAGGCCGAATTCTTCGTTGCCGGCGTGTACGTATGCTCCGCCGCCTTCCTGGGCCATTTTGCGGAGCGTGCCCTCGTCGAGCCTGGTCACCACTATGTTGCCCTCGCTGTCCTTGAGCAGCCCGCCTTCCACCGGAATCGGCTGTCCCTGCTGTGAACCGACGCCGATAGTATAGACCTTGATTCCGATTTCGGCCGCCTGGCGTGCCGCGTCAACGGCATCGTCTTCGTGGTTCTCTCCGTCGGTGATCACTATTATTGCGCGGCTCTTGTCGCTCTGGGCGCTGAAGCTCTTCATGGCAGTCTTGACCGCGTCGCCTATGGCAGTACCCTGCACCGGGACAGAGCCGGTGTCGATATTGCCGAGGAACATCTTGGCCGAGACGTAGTCGGTGGTGATGGGAAGCTGGACGAATGAGGTGCCGGCAAAGATTATGAGACCTATGCGGTCGCCCGCCAGCTTGTCCACGACCCTGGATATCGCAAGTTTCGCCCTGTCGAGGCGGGAAGGGGAGTAGTCCTGGGCCAGCATGGAATTGGAAACGTCGAGGCAGATCATGATTTCCGCGCCCTTGGCTTCATGCTCCTTGAGCTTTGCGCCCATCTGCGGACGCGAGATTCCTATTACGAAGAACAGCCAGGCGAGGGCGAACAGCACGATTCTGACCCAGCCCTTGGCACCGGACCAGGAGGGCATGAGCCGGCGTACGAGGGCCTCGTCGCCCATTTTGCGTATTCTCTTTGTCCTCAGGTACCTGAGTATTCCGTAAACGATGGGGATGACGGGTACGAGCAGCAGCAGCCACAGGTATATCGGGGAAGCGAAGTACAGCATTACGGCAGCCTCCTTAATAGCAGACGGACAAGCAGCTCGAGCAGCAGGCAGATGAGCGCCGCAAGAGCGTAGCGTCCGAAGAGTTCTTTATACACGGGGAAGCTGTCCACGGTGGTGCGGGCCTTCTCCATCTTGTTGATTTCGGAATAGATTTCCGACAGTTTGGTGTTGTCGGTGGCGCGGAAATAGCGGCCCCCGGTGGCGTCGGCGATGCCCTTCAGCAGCTCTTCGTCGATTTCCACCTTCATCTGCTGCATGTCCACGCCCCAGGGCGTCATGACGGGGTACGGTGCCATTCCGTTGGCACCCACACCAATGGTGTAAACCCTTACTCCGTAGGTCTTTGCGATTTCTGCGGCGGTCTGGGGCGCAATCTCGCCGGAGTTGTTGACGCCGTCGGTAAGAAGTATCACCACACGGCTCTTCGCGTCGGAATCCTTCATACGTGCCACCGCAGTCGCAAGTCCGTTGCCTATAGCGGTGCCGTCTTCGATGAGTCCGGTCTGCACCTCCTTCATGAGGTTGATGAGAGTGGCGCGGTCGGTGGTAAGAGGACATTGGGTGTAGCTCTCGCCGGCGAATACTACGATTGCCATGCGGTCGGAGGGCCGCTGGGCGATGAATTCGATGGCGATGTCCTTGGCAGCGCTGATGCGGTCGGGGTTGAAGTCCCTGGCCAGCATACTGGTGGAAACGTCCATCGCGAAGGTGATGTCGATGCCTTCAGTATCGATCCTTTCCGTCTCGGTACTGGAACGGGGACGTGCGATCGCCAGTATGATGCAGACGAGCGCCACGGTCCGCAAGACAAACGGAAGGTGCCTCAGGACGGCGAGCGCCGAGACTCCTGCGCTCATCCAGGGAGCTCCCGTAGAGACGCGCAGATGCGGCCTGCGTCCGCGCAGCTCCATCCATAGGTAGTGCAGCGTAAGCAGCGCCGGTATTGCCAGCAGCCAAAGCAGGGCGGGGTATTCGAAGTACATTACAGTTCACCGGCCTCCTGCCCGGAGACCTCATTCTCGAGATCTTTCTGATAGGTTGTCGTAACGAAGCTGACTGCCAGCGGCAGGGCCTTGGCGTTGTCGGCGTCGGATACGATGTGCTTGGCGAACTTCACGAAGTCGGCGGTTTCGAAGAGCTCCTTGAGCGACAGGTACATTTCAGGGCTTATTCCATCCTCGCCCTTGAGAGCGGCGAAGAGTTCGGCGGTCGTCATCTCGGGAGCGTCAACGCCCCAGCGGTCGTCGATATAGAACTTGAGCGCGTCGGTGATTCCGGAATAGAAGGCCTTCTGCTTTTCGGGAGCCCAGTATTTGTCGGAACGGTACTTGTCCAGTTCGCGCAGGGCTACGATGTATGCCGGATCCTTGGGCCTGCCCTCTTCCTGCCTGCGCTTGCGGGCCCTGATTATCAGCCAGACGGCAAGCGCGACCAGGCCTGCGGCCGCAAGACCGCCCAGCAGCCAGGGAAGCACTTCCGCAAAGGTGACGGGATAGCGGATCTGACCCTTGATGTCGTGTATCTCGAAGGTGGCGGTATCGACCGGCATGGTCTTTACTTCCATCTCCGGGCCTTTGAAAACCAGCGTGTCGTTCTTGCCGTCCCGGGCCAGTATGACGGGGATGTCGGGGAGGGAATACTTGCCTTCCTCGAAGGGCGCTATCACGACTGCGGCGCTGATGTCGAAGCCTTTGGACAGGGCTTTCCTCGCCGCCTTTGCGTTCTTGGCATGGAACGTACGGCCTTTGACGAGGGTGTCGAGCTGCCAGGAGCCGAGTACGGTAAGGGTGTCGCCCGACATTCCGTCCGTCTGAGGCAGGGCGACGGCGTCGCCTTCGCGCAAACCTTCCAGCAGCACGCTGTAGCGCAGCTGGTCGGCGATGAGTATCGAATCCCGCTTCTGGAGCTGCGTCAGGGTGGCATTTCCTGCCGGGACGATGTCCAGCAACGCTGCGAGTATGATTGTCAGCAATTTCATTTATGGGCAAACAATGCCATCAACCCCTTTACGTAGTCTGAGTCGGTGGCTATTTCTACACTGTCTATCTGATACTTATGCAGAAGCTTCTCTTCTTTGCGGTCGAGGTTCTCGAACCATTCGGCATAGCTCCTGCGCACCTTTGCGGAGTCGGTGTTTATCCATGCTCCGCGTCCGGTCTCGGCGTCTTTGATATGCACAAGCCCCACGGGAACGAGGGTGCGCTCCCGGGGGTCGCGTACCTTTATTACCGACAGGTCGTGACGGCCGGCGGCGACTTTTAGGGCCTCCTCGTAGCGGGGCTCCCCATGTTCGTCGGCGTCAATCATGTCGCTGAGTATGAATGCGGTGCATTTTTTCTTCAGGGCGTTCGCAAGAAACTTGAGTGCGCCTGCAATGTCGGTGCCGTCCGATTCCGGCTCCAGCTGAAGCATTTCGCGTATGATATGCAGCAGATGTCCCCGTCCCTTTGCGGGAGGGATGAATTTCTCAATTCGGTCGCTGAAGAAGAGCGCTCCGACCTTGTCGTTGTTGAGGATCGCGCTGAAACTCAGCACGGCGGCGATCTCTGCAATCCTTTCGCGCTTGGTCTGCCCCTGCGTGCCGAAAAGCCCCGAACGGCTCACGTCCACCAGGAGCACCACAGTAAGCTCCCTCTCTTCTTCGAATACCTTGACGTAGGGGGAGCGGAGCCTTGCGGTGACGTTCCAGTCCATGCTGCGCACGTCGTCGCCCCACTGGTACTCGCGAACCTCGCTGAACGCCATACCGCGGCCCTTGAAGGCCGAATGGTACTCGCCCGCGAAAATCTGATGCGAGAGCGCCTTGGTCTTTATCTCAATCTTGCGAACCTTCTTTATCAGCTCTTCGGTTGTCATTTTACGGCACGATAACGGCGTTGATTACCTTCTCGATGATCTGTTCTGTGGTGACGTTCTCCGCCTCGGCCTCGTAGGTGAGTCCGATACGGTGGCGCAGGACCTCGTAGCATACTGCGCGCACGTCTTCGGGAATCACGTAGCCGCGGCGCTTGATGA
>DGVM01000001.1 GCA_002395925.1 Bacteroidales bacterium UBA4284 | reverse complement strand
TTTTTTTAATTTTCGGGGTAAATCCGGTTAATTATGAGGAGGTCTAAATATTATCTGGCATTAATCGCCATTTTTTGTGCGTTTGCCCCGGCTTTCGCCCAGGGGCTCAGATTCCAGGGTATGGACAAGCGCATCGCGGAGAGGACTTCGTATGATGTCTTCGGCGACAAGCGAGTCAGGCTCGACGGATGGCTCTCCATCTGCTTCTCGATGTGTACATACAACACATCCGATTTCGGTTACATCCTCAGGATCACCGACCAGGGAGAATCCGGCTCCATCTGGAACCTTTCTTACGACAGGGGGCAAAGTCTTACGATTCGTCTCAACGAAGAGGGAAGGTTCAGCCTCATAAAGGCGGAGCTCGACAAGGAGAACCTTCCTCCGCTCAGATGGGTTGATGTCAAGCTTGAGTTCAACTCCCACAAAGATTCAGTTTATCTTTCGTTGGGAGACAAGGTGTTCGCTGAGAAGGCGGATCTGCCGGATACCTTCTTTCCGAAAATTCAGTTCGGACGCAGCGGTTTCATTATCGACGTTCCCTCATTTGCCATCCGTGACCTGCGGGTTTCGGGTGACAATACAGAATACTATTTCCCGCTCGACGAGTCTGCCGGGACCAGTGTAAGGGACCGGCTCTCCAGGATCAAAGGCAAGGTCACGAATCCGACATGGCTCATCAGGGAGTCCCTGGAGTGGTCTCAGATCGCAGAACTCCACTGCCAGACCAACGCCGGAGCCAATTATGATCCGGAAAGGAAGTGTTTCTATTATTTCAGCAGCGACTCCTTATATACATATGACGTAATATCCGGCCAGGTCAGCGAACGCCGCGTCCAATCTCCGCTGTCCATCAATCTCGGCATGAGCTTCATGCGCGAAGGCAGGCTCTATGCTTACGAGCCGTTTTGTTTCGGCTGGCAGGAAGGCGATCCAACTATAGCATGCCTCGACCCTGAGGCCGGAAACTGGACAGTCGTGAGCACTGACCATCTTTCGCAACCGTTCCACCACCATGCTTCGTTTATGCGTGGAGACCGCTTCGAGATTTTCGGCGGCTTCGGGGAGAAGATGTACAACGGTGAATTCTACGCGCTGGACGAGCACTACCGCTGGCATCGCGATACTCTCATCAACAACACTACGCTGTTCCCGCGCTACTTTACGGCCATAGGCCAGCAGGGTGATCTGGTCTACGTTTACGGCGGTATGGGCAACGAATGCGGCGAACAGATCGTAGGGCGCAGATACTTCTACGACCTGCACCGCATCGATCTTGGCAGCGGATCGTGCGAAAAGCTCTGGGAGCACGAATGGGCGGGGGAAGACTGCGTGCCTGCAAGGACAATGGTCATAGACGGAGATAAATTCTACGTCCTGTGCTATCCTGAATACAAGAGCGTGTCGCGCATCAGCCTTTACGAATTCGCTATAGAAGATGGTTCATACAGGGTTCTTGCAGATGAGATTCCGATCATCTCCGACAAAATGTACTCCAACGCGGCGCTTTACCTCGACAGCGATCTCAAGAAATTCTTCGTCACCACGCTCGTTTTCGACGATGACATTCGTTCGACCCTCAAGATATACTCGCTGGCATACCCGCCGCGCTCGTTGGCAGAAGTGGAGGCAGGCAGATCAAGTCAGGTTTCCTGGCTGGTCGTATTCGGGCTGATCGCCCTGGTCGTGATCCTCGCAATCATCTCGTACATCCGCTACAGACGCGAAAGGGCCAGGGCAAGATACGGCTATCTGCTTTCGCGAAGTCATCCGGAAAAGAAAAAATTCTCACAGCCCGACAGGGCAAACGCCATTTATCTTTTCGGTGATTTCCAGGTGAATGACAAAGACGGCAGGGATATTACCGGGCGTATCTCCGCCCAGCAGAAAAAGCTCCTCTGTCTGCTCGTCAAATATAGCGACTCCCAGGGCGTGTCGACCTCGAGGCTGAGCAGCATCTTCTGGCCGGACAAGGAGGAAGAGAAAGTCAAGAATTCTCGCGGCGTAGCCATCAATCACCTCAGGAACAGCCTGGCGGATGTAGAAGGCCTCTCGATAGTTTTCGACAAGGGCTATTATCGTCTGGTGCTGGACGAGCCGTGCTACTGCGACGTAGTAGATCTGCTCGGGCAGGTCAGCTCAAGGGAACCTGATATGGACAGAATACTTTCGGTCCTTTCGCGCGGCAAGTTCCTCAAGCACGTCGATGATCCTGTCTTCGACTCTTACAAGAGCAGGATCGAGAACGGCGTGTCGCCTATCCTCCAGAGCGAGATCGTCCGACGATATAGGTCGAACTCATGGCAGGAGGTCATCGAAATCGCCGATATGATCCTGTATTTTGATCCCCTCGACGAAACTGCTCTCAAATATGCGACAAGCGCACTGGTACACATCCAAAGGAAGGAGGACGCGCTGCTGCGCTATGCTGCATTCACTTCTGAATACCGGAAGGTGAACGATTCCGATTATCCGGTTCCTTTCGAGAAGACTATACTGTGATCATTGTTTTCCCTGCGGATGGGGTAGTGCTCGCGGAAATATTCGAAGTTGTCGGGAGTGGATTTCAGCGCATCGCT
>DGVM01000105.1 GCA_002395925.1 Bacteroidales bacterium UBA4284 | reverse complement strand
GGGCATGATGTTCGGATACGCCTGCAAGGATACAGAAGAATATATGCCGCTGGCGCTGTCGCTGTCGCACAGGATGCTGCAAATCCTTTCCGACATAAGGCACAACGAGCCGTCGGTAATGCCGTACCTGCGCCCCGACGCAAAAGCACAGTTCACCGTCGAGTTCTCCTCGCATCACCATCCGGTCCGCGTACATACCATCGTCCTCAGCACCCAGCACGACGAATTCGACACAGACGAGGCCATGCATGAGCGCATCGAGAAAGACGTACGGGAAATAGTGATTCCCAGGCTGATAGCTTCGCTTCCCGAGCGCACCGCCTCCCTTTTCAAAGGCGACTGGATACTGCATGTCAATCCCACCGGCAAGTTCGTAATCGGAGGGCCTGCCGGCGACACCGGTCTTACCGGACGTAAAATAATAGTAGATACTTACGGCGGCCGCGGAGCCCACGGCGGCGGAGCCTTCTCCGGCAAGGACTCCTCCAAGGTTGACCGCAGCGCAGCGTACGCCGCACGTCACATCGCCAAAAACCTCGTGGCGGCAGGAGTGTGCGACGAGGCCCTGGTGCAGCTTGCCTACGCCATAGGCGTCGCAGAGCCGGTGAGCGTGTTCGTAGAAACCTACGGCAGCGCCCACGTCGGCCTTGGCGACGGCGAGATTGCCGCCCGCGTATCAAAGCTGTTCGACCTTCGTCCCGCAGCCATCGTCAGGCGCTTCGGACTCAAGAACCCCATCTTCTCCCCCACTGCAGCCTACGGGCACGTGGGCCGCAAGCCTTATAAAGCAATGGTTTCGGTGTGCGGAGAGCAGCGCGAGGTACAGTTCTTCGGATGGGAGCTTCTGGACATGGTCGAATCCGTCAGAAAAGAATTCGGCCTATGAGTTCCCGCCGCGACAAACCGCACCGCATCCAGATCAACAACAAGCGGGCATCGTTCGACTACGAGTTCATCGAGCAGTACGATGCCGGGATAGTGCTGGTGGGCACGGAAATCAAGTCGCTGCGTGCCGGAAAGGCATCGCTCGCAGACGCCTGGTGCTATTTTGCCGGCGGAGAGCTGTATGTGCGGGGCATGAACATATCCACCTACTTCTGGGCCTCAAAATGGGGCAGCCACGAGCCTGCCCGCGACCGTAAGCTCCTGCTAACCAAGCGCGAACTGCGTCACCTTCAGCAGGCGGTAAAGAACAAGGGCCTTACGATCGTGGCCGTACGCGCCTTCATCTCCGAGGGCGGCTACGCCAAGCTCCATATCGCCCTGGCACGTGGAAAGAAAGAATTCGACAAGCGCGCCAGCATCCGCGAAAAAGACATTCGCCGGGAGATGGAGCGGGAGTAGATGCTCCTAAGGCTCCCCGGCCAGGCTGACGATTATTTCGTCGATTATGGCCATCACTGTGGAATTGGGTCCCGGGATGTTGTTGGTTAGGATGGAGAAGCAGACGGTGCTGCTTTCCTCCTGCCCGGCGGCCGGAAGGATATAGCCCGAGAAACAGCGTATGCCGTTCATGGTGCCGCTTTTCATGCGGATGCGAGACCTCAATTCGTCGGGAACGCCTTTCATGCGGTTCTGCAGCGTACCCTTGCCTCCGGGTACAGGCAGGGAGGCGATATAGGCTTTCCGCGCCTTTGCAGCAAGCATCTTGCGCAAGAAGCGCACAAAGAAATCAGCGTTTACGTAATTATTTCTCGACAGGCCGCTTCCATCGACTAGCACACAGTCGTTTGCCGGGTCCAGCCCCATCGACTTCAGGATTGACTCCTCTGCCAGAGCCGCTTCGCTGCGGTCGGAACTGCCCCGCACATCGAGCCCCAGCGCATAAAAGAGGCTCTCCGCAAAAAAGTTGTTGCTCTCCTTGTTGGTCTGGGCAACTATAGCGGCAAGCGTTGGCGAGAGTTTGTGTCCCAGCACCTGGAGACTGTCGGCCACGGCGGCTGCAACGCCCGGGGCGCGGGGAGAAAGCTCCGTACGGACGTGCCCTGCAGGAGAAATGTCCGCCGGTTCTCCGGAAACGCTTATGCCACTCTCCGACAGGTACTTGCAGAAATAATACGCGTAGGTATAAGGAGCGAAACCATTGGAAGCCTGAAAGGTGTAGGTGTTGCGGTCGGCAGGGAAAGACCCGAAGAATTCTCCATTGGTATCCAGCTCTGAATTGATATAATAAAGGGTGTTGGCCGAACGGGCCTCGGAAGTGGTTGCACTGATGGTCCAGTTCATCCACGGCGTCTCGGGATACACCGGCCGTATGGTCGGAGGCAGCCCGGGAGTAGAAGGGACCACGGCAAAACTCTGGGCGTTCTCGTAGAAGTTGAGTCCCCGGGGACCGGCGCCGTAACTGAATCCAAGGTCTTCGTATTGCCAGAAAGGATGCGCGGCGGGACGGAGCAGGCGGCGGGCGTCGGCAACGACACGCCCCTCTATGCTCTTGATTCCGGCAAATTCGAGCTGCGAGCGGAAGGCTCCGAACACGGCCTCGAGCGGCTCCGCACACTCGCTTGCCGATCCTGTGGTAGGGTCTCCCCCGCCTACGATGTATAGGTCGCCGACCAGCACGCTGTCGCGGATTTCGCCGCTATAGGCCAGAGTCGTACGGAAACGCCAGCCGGCTCCCAGGCGCGTAAGGGCAAGGCCGGTGGTTATGAGCTTGACGTTGGACGCGGGGACGAGCTTGACGCGCCGGTTGAGCTGAACGAGGGTATCCCCGTTCTGCCGGACTGCAAGTACGCCTACAATACCCGAACGCAGAGGCTCTTTTCCGTAGTAATCGGAAACAAGCTTCTGCGTTGCGGTGGGACCTGCCATCAGCGATGTGCCCATGAAGCACAGCACCGCGGCGGCAATTATCTTGGCTGCTGTCCTCAAGCTTTCTTGACTGCTGCGCTGAGCTGCTCGTAGAGAGCGTCAGTCTTCTCGAGGAGCTCCTTGCGAAGGCCGTTGTAATAAGCGCGGGTAGCGCCTTCTGCATGCGCAGCCTTGTCGCGGAGCTCATTGTAAAGGTCGATAGCCTTGTCAAGAAGTTCCTGTGCCTTTTCTTCAGATACTTTGGGATTCACTGCAGAAACGAGGGAGCAATCTTCAATGAAAGCACTGAGAATGTAGTCGATGTCTTTTTTGATGTCTCTAAGATTCATATCTCTCTGGATTTATTCGATGCAAAGATACTAATAATTTTTGATAAAGCGCAGATTACTTCAATCCTGTACAGGTATGCCGGAAAGAATAAGTACCTTCGGTCTGATACCAGTACCAATAGTATGATGTCTGGAGAAGGGTGGCAAGGAGATCGTTCCCGTCGGGACCCCGAATGATATTGTTGATGCCGCGGGTCATCACGATATAATCTCCGTCAAAGACACCGAAATTGTTCCCGCCCCATGTGGGATCGGCGGGGACCCAGCCAAAGCCTGGGACAAAAAACTCGGCCCGCACGTGGTATTCGTCCAGTTTGCCATGCACCATGACAATATGGCGGGCAGGGATACCCTTGGCACGAAGCAGGGAAATAAATACGGAAGAATAGTTTCCGCAGTCTCCTGTCATGCTGTTCATAAGGCTGGCAATGGTATGCAGGCCCGTATTCATATTCCCGTACGTCATATTTGTAGCGGTCCACTGGAAGCATCTGCGGGCATAATCAATGATATCCCCGCCAGCCTTGTCCCAAAGCGTATTGGCGGTAGAGACAATTTTACTGTGGGTGGGGTCGATGAGACCGTTGGCCTCTTTTTGAAGGTACTTCCGGCATTCCTCGGACTGCGGGTCATAGGCCGGGATATCCGTCAGCTGGGTTACGTCCACTACAACACGATATACCTCGGCATCAAAGGTTTCGGAAATGACATAATTCCAGGAAACGGGTATGGAGGGGGCATCCACATCTTTCCAGATATATGAATTGACACCGTCGGGGCATTGCTCTTCTGTGCA
Source organism: Bacteroidales bacterium UBA4284 (assembly GCA_002395925.1). The sequence continues at coordinate 1,251 of DGVM01000105.1, read as the reverse complement.
GCCGGGTGCCTCCCAATTTGTGATGGTTTGATAGTCGTTGGTCTGAGGGCGTGGCAACACGGCGTAAATCCGGGTAAACTGAGTGCCGGAGTATGTGAGTTTGATGCCGTTGGTAACCTTTCCGGAGGAAGCAACTTTACGGGTAACGAGTTTCGGTTTTTCGGTAACCGTCACCATGCACTGAGACTGTTTGTCCAGGGTGGATACGGTAATGATGGCCGAGCCTGCGGAGTGGGCGGTGACCACACCGTCGGCGACCGAAGCGATGACGGGACTGGATGACTCCCAGTGCAGCGTATAATCACTCACGGCCCCCGGTGAAACGGTGACCTGCAACTGGGTTGAGGACTCCTCGACCAGGCTTACTTGAGTCGGATACAGTTTGATGACAACCTCTTCCGGCTTGGAACAACAAACGAACAGTAGCAAAGATACAAATACTACTTCAATAACCCGTTGATTCATAATCCGATAAATGACATTTATGACACTTCTCTCATTTTCAGCAAATATAGTATATTTGATATCAAAAACAAATAAACCACCCGAAGGTGGCCTATTGTTATCCTTGTGAGACTTGAATGATTACAATTCTTAAAGACCTTTTTTGATGTCTCTGAGATTCATGTCACTTTGTATTAATTCGGTGCAAAGATAGCAATAGCAATTGTATTTGAATGTTTTGGTTACTCCCCCTATTTGTCTTCATAATGGCCATAGGAGGATAACACATACACCTCTACTGTCGAAGCCCAGGTGCGCCTTACGGTCCAATCGCGGGACCGTCGGTAGCGTTTTACCTCCTTTTTCGCGCCTGACGTCCCATCATTTGGACCGTTTGTGACGTCAAAACAACTTCTGTTATACCCCCAGGAGCTTTTCCTCACAACATCAAAAAGTTTCCAGGACGGCGGAGAGGGTGTTCATTCCGCTGTTTGACAAGGGAATCTCCACCGTGCGGCTATCTTGTGACATAAGCGTGCAACTGTGTTGGCGCTGGTTGATGCTTCTGACTTTTTCGATATTTATGATTGTGCAGCGGTCAACCCTGACGAAGCGGCCTTTGCCCTGGAGTCTCCCCTCCAGCGACAGCAGGTTTTCAAGAACCAGGTGATTCCCTTCGAAAGAGATTAGGGTAGCGTAATTGCCTTCGGCCTTGAAACCAGCGATATCATCGACCATCAGGAAGAGTTTACTGTTGACCGATTTAAACGACATTTTTTCCATAGGCTCCGGCAGGTTGGCGATCCG
>DGVM01000150.1 GCA_002395925.1 Bacteroidales bacterium UBA4284 | reverse complement strand
GCGGATGCCCCCTCAGCATCCCGCAGGTATCCGAAATCCTCGGGAAGAATGTGCGGGCTTTCCTGATGGTTATCCGCGCCGGTGCCGACGAACGGGAAAAATTTGTTCCCAAGGCGGGCATAGGCCCCGGCGGTGACGTGGACTCTTACGCCATGATGCAATCACTGGCGGGACAAAACCACCTGCTGGAGCAGCTTCATGCCGCTCCACGGTATATACATGACGGAGAATGGGCTGAATTGGAACGCGTGCTCCGTAATTCCTTCAATCTTACCCCTGAATCTCTCAGGGAAGTGCATCCGGACCTGACAAAGGGCGATATCAGGACCTATATCCTGTCGAAGCTGCAATTTTCCGTCTCCGAGCAGGCCGTTCTGCTGGGCATCTCGCCCACATCCGTCACAAAAGCCCGCCAGCGGCTCAAAGCTAAAATGCAAAGGTAAGTCCGGAGCAGAAGCGACATTCAGTTGAACCGGAGTTCAAATATGGTTTGGCGGGCGTCGCTGCTCACCAGCTCAATGGTCCCGTTATGGTTGCGCATAATCTGGCGGGAGATGGAGAGCCCGATGCCGGACCCCTCTTTCTTGCTTGTGTAGAAAGGAATGAAAATCTGTTCCTGGGCCGAGGGAGGAATAGGCTCGCCGTCGTTGGCCACCTGAATAATCACGTCATAATCCTTGCCCATTTTCGCGGTAATGTCGATGTGCTTGGCACCGGCCTGCAGGGCATTCTTGATGAGGTTGATGAGAATCTGGGAAATCTGCCCTTCGTCGGCATAAATCATCAAATCTTCCTCTTCTGGATGATAGTTGCAGACAGCACCACAACCGGCGGTGTATTCGCTGTTCAGACCTATGACGTTATCTATCAGTTCCCTAAGGTCGAGGACCTTGCGGATTGGCTTTGCCACGCCGGATAACTGCCGGTAGGTCTGCACAAAGCCAATCAGGTTCTTGGAAGAGTCGGAGATGGTTTCCAGTCCCGCCTTGATGTCCAGTTCGCTGTGGCCGTTTTCATCAACGGACTTGGCCATGGCATCGCTTAACGAAGCAATAGGGGAGACCGTATTCATGATCTCGTGCGTGAGCACACGGATGAGTTTGGTCCAGGAATCCTGCTCATGGGCCTGCCGCTGCTTCTCGAAAATGGTACGGATACGGTTGAGGGTGCGGTTGAAGCGGTTTGTCTCCTGGAAGCGGAAATTGAGCTCCCCGTCTTCCAGCGCATCCATCATATAGGCCACCTTCTTGATGTCCCGGCGTCTGGTCCGGAGCGAAGCTGTCACAGCCGCAACAACAGCAACGGCAACGCAAAGCAGAACGATGGAAAGGGCGCTCATAATCCGTATTTTTTCATTTTTGCGTACATGGTCGGCCGGCTGATGCCCAGGGCTTTCGCTGCGGCTGATATGTTGCCGCCAGTCCTCTCTACGGCTTCGCGAATCAGCGTCTCTTCCTCCGCCTCGCTGACGGCTCTGAGCGTTCCGGAAGCGGGCGCACCAACCGTGGACTGCTCTATCTGAATGTCTTTTGCCGACAGCTTCTTCGCTTCGCCCAGAACGACAGGCGGGTCACTCAAGATGACGGCCTTCTCGATACAATTCTGGAGCTCCCGGATATTTCCGCTCCAGCGTCCGCCTTCCAGCACAACCTTTGCCGAATCGTCCAGCCCGCTGACGTTCCGGTGATATTTTTCGGCAAACTGGTCGATGAACCGCTCCGCAAGCGGCACTATATCCTCCTTCCGTTCCCGAAGTGGAGGCAGGACGATATGCAAAGTGTTTATGCGGTAGTAAAGATCCTCCCGAAAACGTCCGTCCCGCACCAGCTGCTCCAGATTCATGTTCGTGGCACAGATCAGCCGGATGTTTACCGGGATAGCCTGGCTGCCGCCCACACGGACCACTCTCCGGTTCTGGAGAACGCGCAGCAGCTTTGCCTGCAGATGAAGCGGAATATTGCCAATCTCGTCCAAAAAGAGCGTTCCGCCGTCGGCCTGCTCAAACTTGCCTGCATGGTCGGTATGGGCATCGGTGAAGGCGCCCTTGACGTGACCGAAAAGTTCACTTTCGAACAACGTTTCGGTGATGGCGCCGGCATCTACAGCCACCATCGGCTTGTCGCTCCGCAGGCTGCGGGCGTGTATCTCCCGGGCCAGCACGTCCTTGCCGGTGCCGTTCTCTCCGGTGATGAGGACCGTGGCATCGGTAGGGGCAATCTTGTCAACGGTTTTCTTGATGGCCGCCATCGGCTTTGACGTGCCCCAGAACATTACCCCTCCGCTTTGCCTTTCGGAAAGCTCAGAGCCGGCTTCAGAATGACTGAGGGCGGAGCCTGAAGAGTCTCTTCCCATAGCCTTTCTGGCCTTGTCGCGTGCCGCTGTGAGCGTTGCCACCAGCTTGTCGTTATCCCATGGCTTAACGATGAAATCAAATGCCCCGCGCTTCATCCCTTCCACTGCCAGCTGGATGTCGGCATAAGCCGTAAACAGTACCACCTCCACTTCCGGAGCCATTTTCTTGATCTCTCCGGTCCAGTAAAGGCCTTCGTTGCCGGTG
>DGVM01000049.1:52663-53568 GCA_002395925.1 Bacteroidales bacterium UBA4284 | reverse complement strand
CAGACCAACTTCATCGGCGGCGGTGTCAACGCCATCACCAAGTCCGGTACCAACACCTTCCGCGGAACCGCTTACGTATTCCACCGCAACGAGAACATGAAGGGCGACACCGTGGACGGCGACCAGATTACCAGCGGCGCCCGTGCAGTGGACCGCAATACCACATACGGCTTCACCCTCGGCGGCCCCATCATCAAGAACAAGCTGTTCTTCTTCGTCAACGCCGAATATTCCAAGAAACCCACCATCGTCAACCGCTGGCAGGGCTCCACGGACGGCAAGGCGAACGCCAACAACTACATCTCCCGCACCACCCAGGCCGACCTCAAGGCAGTCTCCGATTATCTTAAGAAGACTTACAACTACGACACCGGTTCCTGGACTGATTTCCCCGCCAACGAGAGCAATATCAAGGCCCTCGCCCGCATCGACTGGAACATAAGCGACAAGCATCACCTCGCCCTGCGCTACAACTACACGCTCAACAACTACTGGCAGAATCCCAACAACACTTCCATGGATGCCGGCGTCCGTATGAGCCACTACCGCGTATCCGACTACTCCATGTCGTACGCCAACTCCATGTATTCCATGCAGAACCTGGTGAGCACCTGGTCCCTCGACCTCAACAGCCGTCTGAGCGACAACGTCTCCAACCAGTTCCTTGCGACATACTCCAAGCTCGATGACGTCCGCGGCTCCAACTCCGCAGAATTCCCCTTCATCGACATCACCAAGGATGACGACAACTACATTGCCGCCGGCTACGAGCTCTTCACCTGGAACAACGCCGTCCACAATACTGTAGCCAACGTCAAGGACGACATCACCTGGTACGCAGGCCGCCACAAGATTACCGGAGGCGCCAGCTTCGAATACCAGATGGCCGACAACCAGTACATGCG
>DGVM01000049.1:52446-52620 GCA_002395925.1 Bacteroidales bacterium UBA4284 | reverse complement strand
ACAACCAGTACATGCGCAACGGTACCGGATACTACCGCTACAACATCACCGACGACATGTACAAGGACGGAGTGCTTGACGCAGCGGCCCTCTTCTCCAGCATCCCCGAGGTCGTCAACATCACCTACGGTTACGGCGGCGAAAAGTCTCCTGCAGCCCGCGTACAGTTCTACA
>DGVM01000049.1:52103-52393 GCA_002395925.1 Bacteroidales bacterium UBA4284 | reverse complement strand
CCCGCGTACAGTTCTACAAGGCAGGCATTTACGCACAGGATGAATGGAGCCCCTCCGATAACTTCAAGCTCACCGCAGGCGTCCGCGTCGATGGTCTGTTCTTCGACAACAAAGACCTCATTACCAACGCCGCCATCAAGGAGCTCGAATACTATCCCAAGTATCACAACTACGCCAAGACCAACATCGACACGGGTATGTGGCCCAAGTCCAACATCACCATTTCTCCCCGTCTTGGCTTCAACTGGGATGTCCTCGGCAACAACAGCCTCAAGGTCCGCGGCGGTACC
>DGVM01000049.1:51729-52002 GCA_002395925.1 Bacteroidales bacterium UBA4284 | reverse complement strand
AGGTCTTGTCCAGTATCAGGCCCAGATCGGCCCCAACGCCAAGTATAAGAATTATCCCCAGGAGGTCAAGGACAAATTCGCCAGCGCTGCGGATATTCTCAAGACATTCACAAACGGCCTCATAAAAGATGCCAACGGTAACGTGACCGCACAGGGCCTCGTGGATTATCTCGCCAAACTCGGATTCCCCACCACCGTTTCTTCTAAGGACGGCACCGTCCCCGGCACCATCAGCGCCGTGGATCCCGGCTTCAAGATGCCTCAGGTCTGGAA
>DGVM01000049.1:0-51601 GCA_002395925.1 Bacteroidales bacterium UBA4284 | reverse complement strand
TCTACAACAAGACCGTCAACGCGGTTTCCATCTCCGACTGGAGTATGAAGGACGTAGGCGGATTCGCACGCTTCAACGGTGTTGACCACCGTCCCATCTATCCCGCCGACTTCCGCACCAACACTCCTGCATTCGTGCTCGAGAATACGGACAAGGGTTACGGCTGGTCCGCAAGCGCAAGCTTGAACATGCAGCCCGTCAAGAGCCTCAGCCTCTATGCCGCATACACCCATACAGTCAGCAAAGAGGTTACCGGCATGCCCGGCTCCGCAGCCGAGTCTGCATTCACCTATGTCCCTACCAGCGAGGGTCCCAACTACATTCCTCTGCACAACTCACAGTACGTGACTCCTGACCGTGCAGTCGCATCCCTTACCTTCCACGACAAGGGCGGCAGCCACTACAGCCTCATCTATGAGGGATGGAGGGGCGGATACAACTACTCCTACATGCTCTCCAACGACATGAACGGCGACGGCTATAACTACGACGCCATTTATATCCCCACCCAGCAGCAGATCGACAACGGAGAGTTCCGTTTCGTCTCCAAGGACGACGCAGAGCGCTTCATGGCTTTCGCAAAGAACGACAGCTATCTGAGCAAGAACATGGGCAAGTACGCCGAGGCTTACAGCGTGTATTCCCCTTGGGTCCACCGCCTCGACTTCAGCTACAAGCACGACTTCAAGGTCAACATCGGCAAGAGCGTAAACATCCTTCAGCTCAGCGCCGACATCAAGAACGTGCTCAACCTCTTCAACTCCAGCTGGGGCGTGAGCAAGTATCTCAATCCTGAGATCGGCTCCGAAGCCCGCATCCTCAAGTATGAGGGCGTGGACGGCGAGGGCTACGCAACCTTCTCCACTCCCGCTGCCATCAACGGCAACACCCAGACATTCGTGCCTTACCACAACCTTGGCCAGTGCTGGTATGCTTCCGTCGGTATCAAGTACATGTTCAACTAATTTCCGGCCAGCAATATGAAACTCAAGTATATATTCGCAATTGCCGTCGCGGCCCTCACTGCGGCCGTCGGCTGCCAGAAAGAAGAGGGTGAGCACTACCTGAGCGAGATCCAGGTATCTTCCTCGTATCTTTCATTCCCCGCCGAGGGCGGTTCCAAGGAACTTACCCTCAGTACTACCGGAGACTGGTCATTCGCCAGCGTCGTCGATTCCGGCAAGAAGGACGATGACAAGAATACCATCTATCTCCAGCTTCCCGAGTGGCTCACCGCTTCTCCCATGTCCGGTTCTGCCGGCAAGGACCAGAAAGTCGTGTTCACCGCAAGCGCAGCTACCGATACCCGCAATGCTACAGTAGCCATTTCCGTCGGAGAAAAACTGCAGAATATCAACATCATCCAGCAGACCCAGAAGGCCGAGCTCAAGACCATGACCGTGGCCGAAGCCCTGGAAATCATCAAGCCTCTCTCCGACAAGCAGGTGGCTCCCGGCACGTACAGGGTTAAGGGTGTCGTGTGCAAGATTAGCGAGATGAGCGCCCAGTACGGCAACGCTACATATTATCTCTCCGACGACGGCTCCTTTGTGGGTTCCAACAAGACCAATTGCAACTGGCTGCAGGTTTATCGCGGCCTCGGTCTCAACGGAGCGGCAATCAAGGGTAACGAATTCGCCGTAGGTGACATCCTCACCATCGAGAGCTCTCTTATGGACTACGGCGGAACGCCCGAAACCAAGGAGAAAGAGTGCGTCATCGTCGAAATCGAGAAATCCCTCATCGGTGTCGATACCGTCGAGCTCCTCGGAGTCGAAGAGGGCGCCGGCGTCACCACTTTCCCTCTCGAGGGCGGTGCAATCAAGGTCTCCCTAAAGAACAAGGGCAACGGATTCCATGTTTCCATCCCTGCCGAGGCAAAGAGCTGGCTGCACATCGACGATTTCGGCTCCGACTACGTGACTCTCGCCGCCGATCCAAATGAGGGCGGCGACCGCGGCACCACCGTTACCTTCTCCACCTCCGCCGACGGCAAGGAGTATTCCTGCACCCTCGGCCTCAATCAGAAGGGCTCCATCGTTGCCGTTACCGTAGCCGAGTTCCTTGCCGCAGAGGTAGGTGACACTCAGTACCGCCTCACCGGTGTCGTTTCCAAGGGGTACGACAACGACAGCAAGGGCCAGAGCTTCTACATCCGTGACTGGTCCGGCGAAGCCCTCGTTTACCGTCTGGACGACTTCAAGGCCAGCGGCGCAGCCATCGGCGACATCATCACCGTCGTCGGAAAGCGCGGAGCTTACAAGGACAATCCTCAGATGGTAAACGGAGTTTACGAGGAGCACATCGCTACCGTCAAGGACAAGACCCTTGCCGAAATTGCAGCGGCTGCCGATGATCCCAACGTTTACTACATCGCCACCGGTACCGTCAAGGAGATTGCCAATACCACTTATGGCAACCTCTACCTCACCGACGAGAGCGGCGAACTGTATGTCTATGGTTGCTATCCCGGTTGGGGAGCCAGCGGCGACAACCGCAAGAACTTCCTTGAGGCCGCAGGCATCAAGGTCGGTGACAAGCTCTCCGTAATCGGTGTCAAGGGAACCCATAGCGGCAATCCTCAGATAGCCAACGGTATTTACTTCTCGCACGAGTCAGCGTTATAATCCGATATTCGGAAACCCTATTTTGCAGCCGGACGTTATCGCCCGGCTGCTTTTTTTGTCTTTTGTCTGAAAATAATTATATTTGAAGACTGTTAATAATGCCAAAAAACATATAATCATGAACTTTAAGCGAATCGTATCGGCGCTGGCCATTGCAGGAGCAATCCTGTGTGCCTGCGAACAACCCGAAGACCTGAGTACTCCCAAAATTACAGTTACTCCGGAAGAAATTACCCTTGACGATGCGGACGGCTCCGCTCCCGTCGAAATCCTCGCCACCCGTAACTGGTATATCGCCAGCCAGCCCGACTGGATTGCCTTGAGCGTCAATGAGGGCAAGGCTTCCGGCAAGCCGCAGCAGGTAAACATCTCTGCCAGTGCAAATGCCGGTTACGACCGCACCGGCGAGGTGGTTTTCAGCATAGGCCTTGCAAAGGCTGCCCTTACCGTGCATCAGAAAGGCACCCAGGGAGAGCTCAAGATGGGTTCCGGCACGCTTGAAGATCCTTACACGGTAGCCGGTGTCATCGCTTATGTCGAGACTCTTGGCAAAGATGTGAACAGCCCCGGTATTGTCTATGTCAAGGGCAAGGTCTGCCGCCTTGGCGACGAAACCTTCAAGACATCGGGAACCTATGGCAACGCCACGTTCTGGATGTCCGACAACGGCGAGGTCAACACCACCGATTTCTACTGCTATCGCATCAAGTATCTTGGCAACAAGAAATACACCTCCGGTGACGACATCGCTGTCGGCGACGATGTGATTATCTGCGGCAACGTCGTGAACTACAAGGGCAATACCCCCGAGACTGTCCAGAACAGCGCGTACCTGTATTCCCTTAACGGCACGACCGGCGGCAGCGACACTCCCGCCCCCACTCCCGGAACTCCTTCCGGCAGCGGCACCCAGTCCGATCCGTATAATGTTGCGGCAGCTGTCAAGGCGGTCAGCGGCCTCAGCTGGACAAGCAAGGACGACTATCAGAAGGTCGGTCCCTACTACGTCAAGGGCAAGGTTTCCGCCATCGACCAGGACTATACCTACAACATTTCCGACGGCCGCAACTACGGCAACGCCCGTTTCACCATTTCCGATGACGGCGCCACCTCTTCCGAACAGTTTACTCTCTACAATCTCGATTACCTCGGCGGTACCAAATTCACTGCCGGCAAGACCGACATCAAAGTCGGCGACGACGTAGTCATCTACGCCGAGTTGCAGAATTATCACGGCGACACTCCCGAGAACACCGGCGGCTACCTCTACAGCCTCAACGGCGATACCGGCAGTTCCTCTTCCGAGACTGTCACCGGCACTGTGGCCCAGACCATAGCGACATCCGACAATACGAAAGTCGTCATCGCACAGGCCCAGGTGGCCGGCAAGTCCAACTACGGTTTTGTGGTTTCCGATGCCACCGGTTCCGTATATCTCTATTTCAAGAAGGACGAGACCATCCCTTCCGTCAACATTGGTGACAATGTGAAGGTAGAGGCTACCAAGACCACCTACGGCGGAGTCCCCGAGTTCACCGGAGCCACTGTAACGGTACTTTCTTCCGGCAGCTTCTCATATCCCGAGGCCAAGGACATCACCTCCACCGCCGCATCATATGCGTCGTCGGTAACCGAATATGTCAGCATCAACGGCACCCTCAAGGTATCTGGCAACTACTACAACCTGGAGATTCCCGGCGCCTCCACCAGTACGGTGCAGGGCTCGCTGTCGGCACCTCTCGAATCCCTCGGAGTCGATTCCTTCGAGGGCAAGCAGGTTACCGTCAAGGGCTACTTCGTTGGTACGTCTTCCAACAAGGACTGCGACAAGTATATCAATATCCTGGTTACAGGAATCGGACTCGCCGACCCCAACGCTAAATATTGCGGCGTATCTACCGATAACATCAACGTAAAGGCCGATGTCACCGAGGCTTCGTTCAGCATTTCATCCAATGCCGCCTGGACAGCAGTCTCCGACAATGCGGCCTTCACCCTCGATCCCGCATCCGGAGAGGGTGACGCCACCGTCACCGTCAAGTTCTCCGCCAACGAAGGCGATGCCCCCAGGGTTGCAAACATCAAGGTCAGCTGCCCCGATGCAGGATATGAGGCTACGGTTGTGCTCACGCAGGCCAAGCCGTCCAGCGGCGAGGCCGTCACGATCAGCATAGACTTCACCAAGAAGATATCGAGCCTGCCACAGAAAAAGGAGAATGCCCAAAAAGATGGCACATTCGAGTATGAAGGCTATACATTTACTCTTCACGCAGCCGATGCCTATTATCAGGGAGAGAGCAGCGGATCCTTCTACCTGCTTATCGGCAAGACCGGTTCGTATATTGAATTCCCCGCAATCGAGGGCAAGTCGCTGGTGAAAGTCAGTTTCCTTACCGGTGCGAACGCTTCCCCCGCAGTGATTGAGGATATTGCCAAGGCTGACGGTACCCGCCTCAATATCAACAATTCCGCTCTGAATAAGGGCACGGAGTTCGAGTGGGATATTCCCGGCGAGCCCGGTGTTGCCTACCGTATAGTCGTATGTAACGATAAGAACGCTCAGTTCCAGAACCTTACCCTCATCTACGAATAACAGTCTGCTATGCTCAGGAGATTCCTAATCCCGGCAGCGACGGCAATGATTTCCATTCTCCTTCTCGCCTCGTGCGAGGAGGAAAAGACTGATACGGTGACTGCTGCCATTGCGCCGCGCTCCACGTCTTTGAGCGCGTCTTCAGGCAGCGTGTGGGTCAGCGTAACGGCAGGAGGCCCCTGGACGGTAAGCCTCGACTTCGGAGGCTCTCCCGCATGGGCCAAAATCGTTCCCTCTTCGGGAGAAGGCTCCCGGGGTGACGTGAGTCTGCGCTATGAAGAGAATACCGGACAGGAAGCGCGCAGCGTGACTCTGCTGCTTTCTGCCGGCAGCACTGCAAGTGCGGTCGTTACCCAGGAAGGCGTTTCCTCTTCCCAGGGTGGCGGCAATGAGGGCGGCGGCCCGAACGGCACCGACGTCGCAAGAGCCTTATGGCTGGAACTTCCGGCAACCGAAGCGGGAGACGGCCTGACCGTTTACACCCACGATTACGAGGGTGGCAAATACATCAGCTTCGCCAAGAGCGGGGTCCGCAACTGGACAATGTACTGGGATGCGAAAGAGCACCTCTCGAAGTGGGTGGCTTATCCGCTTAACAATGCCCTCAGGGGCAGCGGGTCGCGTTCCGACGTTTGGGGGCTGGATCCGCTCGTCCCCATTTCGGAACAGCCCGACCTTACGCTCGGCTCTTACGGAGGTGGATGGACCCGCGGGCACCAGCTCCCTTCTGCAGACCGGCTGAGTCCACGTTCCGCCAATATCTCGACTTTCTACGGCACCAATATGACGCCGCAGCAATGGGACTTCAACGGCGGCATCTGGGCGAGCCTGGAGGGCGCCGTACGCTCCTACGCATCCAAGGCCGATACGCTGTATGTCGTTACCGGATGCCTGTATGAAGACTCTACCACTTACACGGGTGTAAACTCCGGCTTTGCCGTCAAAGTGCCCACCCATTATTTCAAGGCATTGCTTTTCAGGGGAGTATCCACCTATGCTTCTCCAGAGGGTTTCATGGCTGCGGGATTCCTGCTGCCTCACTCTCCAGAAATCAGCGGCGGCAGCTACCTCGAATACATAATGTCCATCGATGAGCTTGAATCTCAGACCGGTATTGATTTCTTCCCCAATCTCGCCGCTGTTGTCGGCGATGACAAGGCTGCCGCGCTGGAGGCCAAAGCTCCTTCAAACTGGTGGAAATGACAACGATAATTTAACCTGCAATGAAAAGATACTTTCTTCCTCTGGTCCTGATTCTGCTCATGGCGGCAGGATGCGGCTCCGCCAGGCAGGCGGGCGTCGCTGCGACCCGTACATCCCACATCATAGGTTTTTATAACCTCGAGAACCTCTTCGACACCTACCACGATGAGGGCAAAAACGACTATGAGTACCTTCCCGACGGGGCAAATCAATGGACCGAAGCCAAGTATCGTAAAAAGCTCGCCAACATGGCGCACGTGATAGCCGCCATGAAGAATGACAATGGCGTGTGGCATACCGTGCTCGGAGTCTCCGAGATAGAGAACCGCCACGTCCTGGAAGACCTCGTGACGGAGCCTGAGATTGCTGCTGCCAACTATCAGATAGTGCATTACGACGGTCCCGACCGCCGTGGCGTAGATGTGGCGATGCTTTACGATCCCACCAAATTCAAGCTCCTCGACAGCGAATCCATCCCTTTCACTTTCGAGAACAGCAACGTGGAATTCGAGATGACTCCCGAACAGCAGGAAAACTTCCGCACCCGTGACGTATTGATGGTCCACGGTCTGATTGGTGACGAACATTTTGCGATATACGTCTGCCATCTTCCTTCCCGCATCGGCGGCAAGGGCGTTGACACCCGCGCCCGCGGAGGCGAAATCATTTACAATCACGCAGAGAAGATGATGGAGAAGTATCCCGGCATCAAGGTGGTGGTCATGGGCGATATGAACGACAATCCTACCGACCCTTCCATGGCCGTTTATCTACGCGGCCGGCAGACCATTGAAGAAATGGGCGAGGGCGACTTCTTCTCTCCGTTCCTGAGCATGCTCAAGGCAGGCTACAGCTCACTGTATTATCGCGGCGAGAGCAACATCTACGACTGCATCCTTGTAAACCACAGCCTTGCGAAAGCACAGGCGGGCACATGGCAGATCCAGCCGATAATCAAGGGTAAATACTACGGACGCATCTTCGTCAAGCCTTTCATGACCAACCAGAGCGGCCAGTACAAAGGCACCCCGTTCCGTACTTTCTCCGGCGGCGCCTTCGTGGGCGGTTATTCTGACCACTATCCTACATACATCGTAATAGCAAAATAAATTTACCTATGTATAAGAAAACGTTTACCGCTCTGGCCCTCCTGCTGGCCGCTGCGACCCTCTCCGCCCAGGATTTCACCGGAGGCGTAAAGGGTACGGTGGTCAACCGCAACGGCCGCGAGCCTGTCGAAAAGGCCACCCTTACGCTCATGCAGGGTGCAAACCAGATTGTCCAGGTGGAGTCGGCAGAGGACGGCACCTTCGAAATCGGCAATCTCGACAACGGACAGTACACCCTCATCATCAACGCTCCCGACTTCCTGGAGAACCAGGTGCAGGTTACGGTCAACGACGGCTACGTCAAGAACATGTTCAATCTGTCCATGACAGCCGTCAAGCAGCTTACCGATCTCGATGACGATTCGTTTGCAGCATTCGACCTCGACGATTCGGGGTACAATGACAATCCTACCATCCTGTTCGGTTCCAACGACGTATTCAACAACATAACCGGCTACAATTTCTCGTCGGTGCGTTTCCGCGCAAGAGGCTACAGCTCCGAAAGCCAGGATGTATATCTGGCCGGCGTCAAGATGAACGACGCCGTAACCGGATACAGCCCCTTCTCCCTGTGGAGCGGTCTCAACGAGGCCATGCGCTCCAAGGAAACGGTGAGCGGCGTCGAGGTTTCCGACTTCGGATTCGGCGGATACAATGGTCTGACTTACATTTTCGGCAATGCGGCCAACGTGCGCAAGGGCTTGAGGGCCAGTGTGCTGACCAACAGCCAGCTGTACCGTCTGAGGGTCATGGGTTCCTATGCCACCGGCCTTATGGACAACGGCTGGGCCTTTGCCGCGAACGTGTCCGCCCGTCTTGGCGGCAACGACTGGATCGACGGTGTTTACTACCGTTCATTCGCATACTATCTGGCTGCCGACAAAGTCTTCAGCCCCGAGCATAAGCTGAGTCTGGTGTTCTTCGGCACGCCCGGCCAGAGGGGAGCGCAGAACGCTTCTACCCAGGAGGTTTACGACCTGGTGGGCGACAATATGTACAACTCCAACTGGGGTTATCAGAACGGCCGGGTGCGCAACGCCCGCGTGCGCAAGACGCATGAGCCCGTCGCCATCGTACGCTACGAATTTACACCGTCCGACACTTTCGCGGCGGGAGCCACCCTGCTGTACCGTTTTGGCAGCAACGGATACACTGCTCTCGACTGGTACGACGCCCAGGACCCCAGGCCCGACTACTACCGCAACCTTCCCAGCTACTTCCTGGATACCAATACCGACCTTGGCCGTCACAATGACTACAAGTACGGCTGGTCGCAGGAAATCTGGACCCATTCAAACCAGTATCCGGAACTGACGCATATCAACTGGGACCGCCTGTACAATGTCAACTACATTCAGCCGGGCGGGCGTTCCAAGTACGTACAGGAAGAGCGTCATGTCGATCAGAACGACATCAACCTTGCGCTCAATGCCAAGTGGCGCGCAGCCGACTGGGTGACTGTGACTGGAGGCCTGAACGGGCGAATTAACGTTACCGAGAACTACAAGAAGATTGCCGACCTGCTGGGCGGCGAATATTTCCTGGACGTGGACAATTTTGCCGAGCGTGATTACGGTTCTCAGCCTTGGAAAATCCAGAACGATCTCGACTACTGGGTGGCCAACGGCGAGCCCCGCAAACTCAAGGTCGGCGACAAGTACGGCTACGACTACCTCTCGCAGGTGCGTACTGCCGGAGCATGGGTCAACGGCCATTTCGTACTCGGCAACCTCAGCCTGAATGCCGGTCTGCGTGCCGGTTACGAGGGCTTCTGGCGTCACGGTCTTATGCGCAAGGGTCTTTTCCCCGGTGCACCCAAGGATGCTGCCATGGCGGCCGCCTGGGCTGACCTCGGCATCGAAAAGTCCGACGAATGGTCATCGTGGGTATCCAAGAAGGCTCAGTTCTTCACCTATGCCGCCAAGCTCGGAGTCAATTACGTTATCGGCGGAAACCAGAGGGTTTATGCCAACGTGGGCTATTTCAACGACGCTCCCAAGTTCAACCAGGTATTCCTGAGCCCCCGAACCCGCAACACCATGGTAGATGACATCACTACCGTCAAGACCTTTGCATCGGACGCCAACTGGCAGTATTCCGGCAACGGAATCAACATCCGCGCGACTGCATATTTCGCGACCATCAAAGACCAGAGCAAGGTCATGAGCGCCTACGACGATATCCAGAACGCTTTCTCCAACTTTGCCATAACCGGCATAGACCAGCGCAACATGGGCATCGAGCTCGGTTTCAAGACCCCTCTGTATTTCGTGGACAACCTGTCGCTGCAGGGAGTGCTCAGCCTTGGCGAGTACGTCTATACCTCCAGCCCCGAGATGACCCAGACCGTCGACAACAGCGCACAGGCTGTCATGACCGACGTGCTCCTGCCTTACTGGCAGTCCAATCCGGTTTATGCCAAAGACGCTTCGGGCAGCTATACCGACGAAATAGTGAAGTGGCAGAAACACTATGTCCCTTCTACCCCGCAGACCGCGGCAAGCCTCGGACTCGCATATAATTACAACTACTGGTTCATCGATGCCGACGTGGAGTATTTCGACCGCTCCTACCTCGACATGAATCCTCTGTACCGCACTGACTATGCTACAGCGGGTCCCGACTACAACGTCACTCCGGAGGAAATCGAGTACATGACTTCCCAGGAGAAGTTCGACCCGGCCTGGCTCGTGAACCTTTCCGTAGGCAAGTCCTGGTATATCAAACGCAAGTATCAGCTTGGCTTCTCCTTCAACGCCAAGAACCTCCTCAACAACCGCAACGTTAAGACAGGTGGATACGAGCAGACCCGCATCGTGGACAACACCGTCTCCAAGGAGCGTTTCTACCGTTTCGACCCCAAGTATTTCTATATGGCGGGCTTCAATTACATGTTGAACATTTATTTCAGATTCTAAAGGTATGAAGAAGATATATATAGCCCTTGCGGCCCTGCTTGCGCTCACTGCCTCATGCCGCAGTTTCGTAGAGGAGTGGCAGCCCGTATTCACCTTCTCCTACGCCAATCCCGACCCTGCCAAGGTTTATTCAGAGGCCGACCTGTCCGAATTCGGGTTCCCCGGTACCTTTACCACAATCCACGACCTCAAGGCCCTTTACAAGAACGGACCGGTCGGCATCAACAGCAATATCTGGATCAAAGGACAGGTTACGACCACCGACATTACCGGCAATATCTATCGCGAAATATATATTCAGGACGAGACCGGCGGCATCGACGTCAAGATAGGCAAGTCCTCGCTTTACAGCGAATACAAGCTTGGCCAGTGGCTGTACGTGAGTTGCGCCAACCTTACGCTCGGAGCCTACAACGGCATGCCCCAGCTTGGCATGGAGGCCGACAATACGCCCACGAACGAGTATGAGACCTCTTACATCGACGTGCAGGCAATCATCGACCAGCACATCTTCAAGGGCCCCGATGCTCCTGCGGTACAGCCCCTCGTAGTCAGCGAGAATGATATCAAGACCGCCATATCCAAGGGCTTTACTGGTGAGCTTTGGGGCAAACTTGTAACTGTCCCCGGCATGCTGTACAAGCACGAGATTTTCGCGCTCTTCTATCCGAATCCCAACATGCCGCACAAAAGCGGCAATCCCGAGAACCGCGTGTTCCTGTCCGACAACGGCACCTGGGGCATAGACACCTGGGCGCTTTCCAAGAACGGGTATATCAGCTATATATACAGCGGGCTTTGGGACAAAGCCGAGGTGGGAAGCGGAGCCACGCGATACGGGCCCATTACCGGCACTCCTGCTGATTATCTGGCTCCCGGCAGTGTTCTGGACAGTTTCGGCACCGATATCAACAGATCTTACAAGGATATCATGGCGAATTATGCCACGGCCAACTACGTGTCGCATTACTTCAACCTCGGCAAGACCGATGTACAGGTACGCACCAGCGGTTATGCCAAATTTGCCGACGAAAAGCTTGATGCGCGTATCCTTTCCGGTTCCAAAGTGGACATAACAGGCATATTGTCTATATATAACGGCAATGCGCAGTTTACCCTCGTCGATGAGCCTTCCGTATCTGTGAAAATCAACTGAAAATGAAAAGAGCACTGGTAGTATTGACGACTTTGACTATGATGACTGCCTGCAATGACAATCCCTTCCTGCATGAATGGGATACCCCCTACGGCACCGCGCCGTTTTCCAAGATAAGCACTTCGGATTATCTTCCCGCCTTCAAGGCCGGCCTTGAGGAGCAGAAGAAAAACATCGAGGCCATAATAGCCTGCCCCGAGGCACCCGATTTCGACAACACCATCCTGGCTTACGAGCAGGCGAGTCCTATACTGGACCGAGTGAGCGGAGTCTTTTTCAATCTCTCCGAGAGCGATTCCACCCCCGAGATGCAGGCCATCGAAGAAGAGGTGATTCCCATGCTCACCGATGCCGAGAACGAGATTCTGATGAATCCTGAGCTCTTTGCGCGCGTCAAGGCAGTTTACGATGCGTCCGGCTCCCTTACCCGCGAGCAGCAGATGGTCACCAAGAAACTGTATCAGGCTTTTGAGCGCAACGGCGTGGGTCTCACCGCAGACGCCAAGGCCCGTTTTGCCCAGATTAACACTCGTCTTGCGAGCCTGAGCCAGAAGTTCGGACAGAACCTGCTTGCCGAGAACAACGCCTTCAAGGAGGCCACAGGAATCACCGTAAGCGAGTATTACGACTTTATGTCTTCCTGCTCCGACCGCGACAAGCGCGAGCAGGTCTTCAAAGCCTATTCCAACCGTGGCAACAACGGAGGAGAGCACGACAACAACGCCATAGTGCTCGAGATACTCAAGCTGCGCGCCGAGATGGCACAGTTGCTGGGCTATCCCAATTTTGCAGCCTATCAGCTCTCCGACAAGATGGCCGGGGATCCTGCGACGGTGGACAATTTCCTGCAGCCGATAATGGATGCAGCCATGCGCCAGGCAGCCCGGGAAAAGGCTGACATGCAGGCCATTGCCGGTCACGAAATCGAGGCCTGGGACTGGAGCTACTATGCCGAGAAGGTGCGTGCTCTCAAGTATTCCCTCGACGAGAACCAGACCAAGCCCTACTTCCAGGCCGACAGCGTCATGAAGGGCGTGTTCTGCGCCGCCGAGCGCATTTACGGCATCAAGATAGAAGAGGCTCCTGAAGTTGAGGTCTATAATCCCGAGGTCAAGGCATACAAGCTGTCGGAACCCGACGGCAGCCTGGTCGGCATATTCTACCGCGATTATTACGTTCGCTCCACAAAGAGGGGCGGCGCGTGGATGAACAACTTCCGCGACCAGTATAATTACGGCTCCGACGTCCGTCCCGTCATTGTCAACGTGTGCAATTTCCCCGCGCCTGCCGAAGGGCAGCCGTCACTCCTCACCGTTGACAACGTACAGACCGCCTTCCACGAATTCGGCCACGCTCTCCACGGCTTCCTTACCAAATGCCACTACAAGTCCGTGAGCGGCACTTCCGTAGCCCGCGACTTTGTGGAGATGTTCTCCCAGTTCAATGAGAACTTCGCTTTCGTGCCCGAAATACTCGCCGCTTATGCTAACGACTACCGCAGTGGAGAACCCATCCCCGGCTCCCTCGTGGAGAAGATACGCAAGTCCCTCAAATTCAACCAGGGATTCATGACCGGCGAACTCTGCGCCGCATCCATCCTGGATATGAAGTGGCATGAGCTGAGCGCCGCCGAGCTTGCCGCATTCAACGGTCCCGACGACATCCGCGCCTTCGAAGAGAAGGTCTGCAAGGAGATGGGCCTTTGCGATGAAATCATCCCCCGATACCGCACTACCTACTTCAACCATATTTTCAACAGCGGTTACAGCGCCGGCTACTACAGCTATTTGTGGAGCGAGGTGCTCGATGTCGATGCCTGGGAGAAGTTCGAGGCCGACGGAATCTTCAACAAGGCCACGGCCGACAGTTTCCGTGCGACCTTCCTCGAAAGGGGAGGCAGCGAAGAACCCATGACCCTCTTCCGCAGCTGGAGAGGCGCCGACCCCGATCCGGCAGCGCTCCTCCGTGCCCGCGGGCTGGAATAATTGAAAACCGTAGCCCAGCCGTATCAAAAAAATCAGTATCTTTGCAGGATTTACAGAAATAATCAAAATTAGATATGGCAAAGAAAGTACTACTGATGATTCTGGACGGCTGGGGCGAAGGACGCCACGACCACAGCAATGCGATTTATACCCAGGGCGCACCCTTTATCGACAGCCTCCGTGCAAAATATCCCTTCTCCCACCTGCAGGCATGCGGCGAATACGTAGGCCTTCCCGACGGGCAGATGGGCAACAGCGAAGTAGGACACATGAACCTCGGCGCAGGCCGCGTGGTTTATCAGGACCTCGTAAAGGTCAACATGGCCTGCCGTGGGCACGAACTCCTGCAGAACAAAGAAATCCGCGCCGCATACGATTACGTGAAGCAGTCTGGCAAGAAACTCCATTTCTTCGGCCTTTGCTCCCACGGCGGTGTCCACTCCTCCCTTGACCACCTGTACGAATTCCTCGCCGACGCCAAGAACGAAGGCATAGAGAACGTCTTCGTACACTGCTTCATGGACGGACGCGACACCGACCCGCACTCGGGACTGGGCTTCGTTAAGCAGGTTTGCCACCATTGCAAAGACGTGGAATGCGGAAAAGTGGTGTCGGTCATTGGGCGTTTTTACGCCATGGACCGCGACAAACGCTGGG
The DNA here is from genome assembly GCA_002395925.1 of Bacteroidales bacterium UBA4284. The sequence goes on along the minus strand of DGVM01000049.1, from coordinate 37,353 downwards.
ACCGCGTGAAAGTGGCCTACGACCTGCTGACCGCCGGCAAGGGCGAGCCATTCACCTGCATGGGCGAGGGTATTCAGGCTTCCTACGACGCCGGTGTCACCGACGAATTCATCANNTTCTATGCGATGGACCGCGACAAGCGCTGGAACCGCATCAAAGAGGCCTACGACATGCTCGTCGAGGGCAAGGGCGCACGTTTCACCAGCGCGCTCGAGGGCATCCAGGCTTCGTACAATGCTGAGGTTACCGACGAATTCATCAAACCCATAGTCATCGAAAAGGACGGCAAGCCGCTTGCAACCGTTGAGGAAGGCGACTGCATCATTTTCTACAATTTCCGCAATGACCGAGCCCGCGAGCTCACCGCAGTCCTCACCCAGAACGACATGCCCGAGGAAGGCATGCACACCATTCCCCTGTACTACTGCACCCTCACTCCTTACGACGCTTCTTTCCAGGGTCTCCACATACTCTTCCCCAAGGAGGAGGTTACCGACACTCTCGGGGAGACTATCTCCCGCGCCGGCCTGAGGCAGCTGCGCATCGCGGAGACCGAGAAATACGCCCACGTAACCTTCTTCTTCAACGGAGGCCGCGAGACCCCGTTCGAAGGCGAGGACCGTATCCTGGTGAATTCCCCCAAGGTGGCGACCTATGACCTCCAGCCCGAAATGAGCGCCGTAGAGGTTACCGACCGCCTGTGCGAGGCCATACGCAGTGAGCGCAACGACCTCATCATCCTCAACTACGCCAACGGCGACATGGTGGGCCATACCGGAGTTTACAAGGCTATCTGCAACGCTGTAGGCTGTATCGACGGCTGCGTGGAGACCACCGTCACCTGCGCCCTCAATCACGGCTACACCGTGCTGCTCACCGCAGACCACGGCAACGCCGACTATGCCGTCAACGAAGACGGAAGCCCCAACACCGCCCATTCGCTCAACGAAGTGCAGTTCATAGTGATAGGCGCCGGCGACGAGGTAAAGACGGTTAAGGACGGAGCCCTCTGCAATGTGGCTCCCACCATCCTCAAGCTCATGGGCGTACCTCAGCCTGAGGCCATGACCGCAGAGCCTCTCATCTGATGTACAGGCTTGAACCTATACTGCGCCCCATGGTCTGGGGCTCCGAGCTTTGGGTGCTGTCGGGTTATCCCGAGCGCCTTTCGAGGGTTGCTGACGGGCCATGTAAAGGCATGACCATCAATGAATTGGTCGCGCAGCAAAAGGAACGTCTTCTGGGCCGGCAGAACTACAGCCGCTTCGGTGACGAATTTCCTCTCCTCGTCAAGTTCCTCGACGTGCACGAGCCCCTGAGCATTCAGGTCCATCCTTCGGAGGAACTGGCCCAGGCACGCTGCGGCCAGCACGGCAAGAACGAGATGTGGTACGTCATAAGGGCCCGCGAAGGAGCGGAGCTCATGTCGGGACTGTCCCGCAGCATAACTCCCGACGAATACGTCCGGAGGGTGGAGGACCACACGCTCACCGATGTCATCGCGCGTCACTCCATCCGCGAAGGCGACGTGTTCTTTATTCCGACAGGACGTATCCATGCCTTGCTTCCCGGAAGCTATATTGCTGAAATACAGCAGACCTCTGACATGACTTACCGCCTGTACGATTACAACCGTCCCGGGCTTGACGGACGTCTGCGCGAGCTGCATACCGAGCTTGCAAAAGACGCCATCGACTATCATGTCTATCCCGAATACCGTACTCAGTACGAGCATCGCGCCGGGGCCGAAATACCCTTGGTGCACTGCGACTATTTCAATACTTCGCTGCTGGACCTCGACGCTCCCTTTACCCTGGACGTGAGCTCCCTCGACAGTTTTGTGGTACTCATGAACGTAGGCGGTACAGGAACTGTCCGCTGCGGTGCAGACTCATCCTGCCTTGGATCCGACGGCTGCCTGCTCGTTCCCGCCGATGCCGGCACTATAGAATTTATCCCCGACAGAGGGCTGAAGGTCCTCGTTGCATACATTTGATTTTTATGAAGCGCAGAAGCAAAAGAGGCGAGTCCTCCGGGAGGGCCAAGAACGCAGGGCGCAAGCCGGTGCAGCAGTATGTAGGAAAGGTTCAGATGACCCGCGACGGGTTCATATTCGTCGTCATAGAGGGGCAGGACGAAGACATCTTCGTAAAAGCCGCCAAGACTCGTCATGCGCTCAACGGCGATCTGGTCCGCGTGGCGGTCAGCCGTCAGGGCTCAGGCAAGCGGCGCGAGGGCGAGGTCGTAGAGATACTTGAGCGCAGCAAGGCCCCGTTCGTGGGATACATGCATTTCGTGGGTGCCCAGGGCTGGGTCCTCATGCAGAGCAAGTTCATGCCCTACGACGTGGAGGTGGATGCCGAACAGGCCCGCAGCCTTGGCGCGGAGGCCGGAATGAAGGTCGCCGTCGTGGTGGACCGCTGGGAGCGCAAGGACCTTTCGCCCCGCGGGCATATAGTCGATGTGCTCGGGGAGCCTGGTGACAACGACACCGAGATGCATGCCATCCTTGCCGAATTCGACCTCCCGTACCGTTTCAGCCCCGAAGTGGAGAAGGCGGCCGACAAGATTTCCGACGAAATCACTCCCGCCGACCTCAAGGGCCGCAAGGACTTCCGCGACACCCTCACCTTTACCATCGACCCTGCCGACGCCAAGGATTTCGACGACGCCCTGTCGCTGCGCAAGCTTCAGAACGGCAACTACGAGGTGGGCGTGCATATCGCCGACGTATCCTATTATGTCCGCCCGGGCACTGCAGTCGATGCCGAGGCGCGCGAGAGGGGTACCTCGGTTTATCTGGTGGACCGTACGGTTCCCATGCTCCCCGAGAAGCTTTGCAACAAACTGTGCTCGCTGCGTCCCGACGAAGACAAGCTTACCTTCTCCGCCGTATTCGAAATTGGCCCGAAGGGAGGCATAAAGTCCCGCTGGATAGGCCGTACCATAATACGCTCCGACAGGCGTATGGATTACGACCAGGCCCAGGCCGTCATAGACAATCCTCCGGCAGAGCCTTCGCAGCTCGAAGACGCCATACTTACGCTCAACCGTCTGGCCCGCATCTTCAGGGAGGCGCGTTTCAAGGCGGGTGCCATCAATTTCGACCGTCCCGAGATGAAGGTCGAGGTGGACGAATCCGGCAAGCCGGTGCGCGTGTACCAGAAGATAGCCCGTGAGTCCAACAACCTCATCGAGGAGTTTATGCTGCTTGCCAACCGCACCGTTGCGGAGTTCGTCGCTACCGGCGGCAAGATGAACGGCGTGCCCATGAAGAGCGCCAAGACCTTCGTTTACCGTGTCCACGACGAACCCAACTTCGAGAAACTCGAGAGCCTGCGCGGATTCGCCGCAGGGTTGGGCTACAAGATGAAAGAGGCTACGAGCGGCTCCGGAGCGGCAGCGGCCCTGCGCGAACTTCTCGGAGCGTCAAAGGGCAAGCCCGAGTTCAACGCCTTCGAAAACATAGCCCTGCGCTCCATGGCCAAGGCCGTGTACAGTACGGAAAATATCGGACACTACGGACTTGCGTTCAATTTCTATACGCACTTTACGTCACCTATCCGCCGTTATCCCGACCTCATGGTGCACCGTCTGCTCTCGAGGTACCTTGCAGGAGGCGATTCTGTAGAGAAGAGCCGCTACGAGGCCGAGTGCGAGCACGCATCGGCCCGTGAGCAGGTGGCTGCCGATGCTGAACGCACCAGCGTCAAGTACAAGCTGGTGGAATTCATGCAGGACAAAGTCGGAATGGAATTCGACGGCGCCGTGTCGGGAATCACCGAGTGGGGCATGTACGTCGAACTCGACGAGACGCATATCGAGGGCATGGTGGCGCTCAGGGAGATAAAATCCGACTTCTTCGACTTTGACGAAGGACACTACAGGCTGGTCGGCCGCCGCACCCGCAAGGAGTACCGGCTCGGAGACCGCGTACGCATCCGCGTGGCCGCAGCCAATCTGGAGCAGAGGCTGCTTGACTTCGAGCTCATCGAGCCGGAGGTGGCAGAGGAGGCCGTAAAGGGGCGCAGGCATGAGGAACGTCCGTCCGGGCACTACGACAGCGACCAGGAAGCCCTGGAGGCTGCAACGCAGGAGCCTTACCGTTCTCCGCTACCCCGCGGACACAAGAAGATTGGCGGAAGGACCAACGGCAAATCTTTCGGGAAAGCCCGCGGTAAAAAACGTAAATGACTTATTGTTTACCGTTACTCGGATTGATCGGAGGATACCCAGAGGAAGACTTTGTCGCCTCGCCTGACGTGCTCTCCGGACTCTCCGGCGGGGATTGCGACAGAACAACGTGAGCCCTTTGGTGCAAGTTCGCAGGGCTCGAGGTTGAGGCGCATGTCGTCCACGGTGATTTGTGTAACACCGCTGGTGGGCCCGATTATCATAATCTCGTCACCCTTGTGCAGTTCGGTCGCTTCCACGGCTATCTCGGCTACTCCTATGCGGTCGAACCAATTGCTGATTTTCCCGAGATAAACCTTGCGCCGGGTGGCCTGGGAGCCATAAACCGAGCTCCATTCGCCAAGGCGGGCGCCCTGGTAGTAACCGTCCCAGAATCCACGGTTGAACACTTCCGACAGCGAGGCTTTGAGACTTGCCGCAAGTTCCGGTGAGAATGTTCCGGCTGCGACGGCGTCTGCCGCCTTCCTGTAGCAGCGTACACAGCGGCCGACGTATTCCGCGCTTCGGGCGCGCCCTTCTATCTTGAACACCCGCACCCCGCTCAGTACCATCTTGTCTATGAATTCGATGGTGCACAGGTCTTTGGGCGACATGATGTACTTGTTGTCCACGTTGAGTTCGTAGCCGGTCTCCAGGTCGGTGACACCGTACCCACGCCGGCATACCTGCATGCAAGCGCCCCTGTTGGCCGATGCCCCGTAGGCATGGAGGCTCAGGTAGCATTTACCGCTGACAGCCATGCAGAGAGCGCCGTGGGCGAACATCTCTATCCTGACCTGCTCTCCGGAAGGTCCGCAGATATTCTCGCGGACTATGGCGTCGTGAATCTCCGCAACCTGGTCGAGGGTAAGCTCCCGGGCCAGTACAGCCACATCTGCCCAGCGGGAATAAAAGCGCAGGGCTTCCACGTTGGAGATGTTGAGCTGGGTGGATGCGTGAATCTCGAGGCCGATGCTGCGGGCGTATTCCATCGCGGCGACGTCGGACGCTATGATGGCGTCCACACCTGCCTCGCGTGCGGCGTCGAGGGCCTCGCGCATGGCCGGAAGGTCCTGCTGATACAGTATGATGTTGAGGGTGAGGTAGCTGCGTACCCCTGCCTCGCGGCATATCCGCACCACTTCCTTCAGGTCTTCGGGGGCGAAGTTGGAGGCGCTGCGGGAGCGCATGTTGAGGCAGCCTACGCCGAAATACACTGAGTCCGCTCCTGCCTGGATGGCTGCCTGCAGACAGGAAAAATCTCCGGCGGGTGCCATTATCTCAAGTGATAATGGTGCCCCTGCGTCGCTACGCTCCGATGTTCTGTCAGTTGGTGTAGTCATGTTGAGATGCTAAAAATGAAAGTCTTTAGCCTTTTGCAGGGCTTCGTCGATCTGGGTGTCGTAACGGAGGCGGACCTTGACCCCGTCGGGCTGGAAATAGTACCGGACTATGATTTCTTCTTCGAGGAAGGGGATGATTTCGTCCTTCTTGAGCCTCAGGAAGTCGGCCTTCTCCATGTTGAGGGCCTTCTCGAGGGCGTCGAGCTGCGGAGCCATGACTTCCGAAAGGCCGTCGCGCCCGAGTTCCTTCTTGACGAAATCGAAGTAGGTGCGGGCGGAACTGCGGTAGTCGAAGGTCTTGCCCTCTGCGAATGCGATAAAGTCCTCGTAGTCGGCGTCGCTTATGCGGAACTCCTCGGTGGAGGGTATGCTTTTGTGATTCCTGACATATTCCAGGGCGTACTGTTCGACCACTCCGTTCATGACCAGCGAATAGGTAAGACGGCTGTACTCGTGGGGCTTGACCTCGATGTCGGGAGTGATTCCGCCGCCGTCGCGCACCGTCCTGCCCATTGCGGTCTTGAATTCATGGGTGAGGGAATCGGGGATGTGCCCGACGGAACCGTCCTCGCCGCGGTGCGAATAGTCGATGGCCTGTACGCAGCGTCCGCTGGGAGTGTAGTATTTGGCGGTGGTGAGTTTGAGCTGACCGTTGTACGGCATGGGCCTGATGCTCTGCACGAGGCCTTTCCCGAAGGTGCGCGTTCCGATGACTATGGCACGGTCGAGGTCCTGCAGGGCGCCGGAAACAATCTCGGATGCCGAGGCGCTGCCGGAATCCACCATGACTATGAGGGGGAGGGAAGTATCTACCGGCTCCTTGGTGGTGCGGTAGGTGAACGATGAGCCCTCCTCGCGGCCGCGGGCCGTAACTACGAGTGAACCCTTTGGTACAAAGATGGATACGATATCTACGGCCTCTCCGAGTATGCCGCCTCCGTTTCCCCGGAGGTCGAGCACAAGGGTGTCGAGCTGACCGCTGCGGCGAAGGTCTTTTACCGCTGCGCGCACCTCTTCTCCTACGCCCTCGGTGAATCCGGTCTGAAGTATGTATCCGGTACGGGGGGAGATCATGCCGTAGTATTCGATGTCGGGAAGATGGATGGCATGCCGGGTGATGGTGATGTCTTTGGTCTCGCCGGTCCATACTTTCTTGACGCGGAATTTCACCTTGGTGCCGGGAACGCCGCGCATCTTCTCGCTGCTCTGCTGGCTTGTCAGGCCCGCCACGGATTCGCCGTCGATGGACAGGATCTCATCGCCGCAGTGCAGTCCGGCCTTGGCGGCGGGGGAGTTCTTGTAGGGCTCGTTGATGATGACGTTTCCCTGGACGTCGGGCTTGTAAATGATGGCTCCTATGCCTCCGTAGGTCTTGTTAATCATCATCCGCAGGTCTTCATTCTCTTCCTCGGGGATATAGACCGTGTAGGGGTCGAGCTCGGAGAGCATGGCGTCCACCGCGGCCCTTTCCATGCGGTCCACCGGAATCGAATCTACGTACGAACGGTTGAGTTCTTTGAGAATGGAGCTATGGATTTCTGTCCATTTGCCGAGCTTGAAGCCCTTGGTCTGGGCGGATGCACAGATGCATACCGACGCCAGCGCTATTGCGATAAGTGTTTTTTTCATACCAGATAATTGTCCTTCAACCACCGTGCCATATCCCTGAGGGCCTTTCCTCTGTGGGAGATTGCGTTTTTTGTTTCTTCCGGAAGCTGAGCTACGCTGCGGTCGGGGTATTCGTCGGCTATGAACACCGGGTCGTAGCCAAAGCCGCCGTCGCCGCTGCGCACACTTGCGATGCGCCCCTCGAGAGTGCCCTCGAAGAAATGCTCTTCTCCGTTGATTATCAGCGTGACTACGCTGCGGAACCGGGCCGTGCGGGGCTCTCCCGGATGCTTGTCGAGTTCCTTGAGCAGGGCGTCGATGTTGGCTCCGAAGTCGTGATCGGGCGCAGCGGGAAGACCGTCCCGCATTGCGATGTCCTGGGCGAAGCGGGCTGCATGTACGCCCGGCGCGCCTCCAAGGGCATCGACTTCCAGGCCGGTGTCGTCGGCAAAGCAGTCCATGCCGGACAGCGCATGCACGTAGCGGGCCTTGATGATGGAATTTTCCATGAGCGTGGCGCCGTTTTCTTCGGGTTCCGACGTGATTCCCATGTCGGCGGAGGATACTACGTCCACCAGTGATTCGAGTATTTCCCGGGCCTCGCGCAGCTTTCCGCGGTTGCCGGTTGCAAACAGCAGTTTCATATACTCGGCAAAGATACAAATTATTCATATCTTTGTAGAATGATTGACTCCGTACAGATATCCCGGCAGGTGGAGGAACTCTTCGCCTCCATCGAGTTTACAAGCCGTCCCGAAGGGCTTTACGATCCCCTGAGATACATGATAGGAATAGGCGGCAAACGCCTCCGCCCCCAGCTGTGCTTGACCGCTTACGGCCTTTTCCGCGACAGCTTCTGCCTCGAGGTCCTCGAATGTGCGGCGGCGCTGGAGGTATTTCACACCTTCACCTTGATACACGACGACATCATGGACCGTTCGCCCCTGAGGCGCGGCGTGCCTACTGTATGGAAAAAGTGGAACGAGGATACCGCCATCCTGAGCGGCGACGTGATGCTGATCGACGCCTACATGCGTATCGCCAAGGCTCCTCAGTTTTGCCGGGAGCAGGCGCTCGAGCTGTTCTCCCGTACGGCTGCCCAAGTGTGCGAAGGCCAGCAGCTCGACATGGAGTTCGAATCAATGGACGATGTGCCCATGGACAGGTACATAGAGATGATAGGCCTCAAGACCGCGGTCCTGCTTGCATGCAGCGCAAAGATGGGAGCCCTTGCGGCAGGAGCGCCCGCCAGTGCGTGCGACGCCCTCTACGACTACGGATACAGGCTCGGGCTGGCTTTCCAGATTGCCGATGATTACCTCGATGCCTACGGCGACGAAAAAGTCTTCGGAAAACCCATCGGCGGCGACATAATCAACGGCAAGAAGAGCTGGCTGACGGTGCGGGCTCTCCAGAAAACCGCTTCCCGCGAGGCCTTCCTCGCGGAGTTCAACCGCGAATGTGACTCGGACTCCGCGCGTGCGTCCAAGATACTGTCAGTCAAGAATATGTACGACTCCCTCAATGTCCCCTCCGACGCCCGTGCAGAAATTGTCCGCCTGTCCGGCATGGCTCTCGATGCGGTAAAGGGCCTGGACTGCAATGTGGCAGTGCTGCGTGATTTCGCTGAAAAGCTGATAGGAAGGGCCAGGTAGTATGGAGGCGACCGTAGTCAAGAATGCCGGCAGCCATTTCCTGCTAAGCCATCTTCCGCAGTGGGAGCCTTTTCCGGCTGTCCTGAGGGGCAAGGTGCGGCTCGAAAGGAGCGTGTCCACCAATCCCGTCGCAGTGGGCGACAGGGTCGAATACATGATGGAGGAATCTTCCGCTGGAGAGCAGACTGCTGTTATAACGAGCGTGCTGCCGCGTACCAACTACATAATCCGCCGGAGCACCAACCTGTCGAGACAGTCGCACGTCATCGCCGCAAACCTCGACCGGGCCGTGCTGGTGGTCACTCTGTATTTTCCCGAAATCAAGCTCCCGTTCCTGGACCGTCTGCTCGTCACCTGCGAGGTTTATGGAGTCCGTCCCGTGATAGTGCTCAACAAGGTCGATCTTTACCGCGAACTGGCGCCGGAGCAGATAGAGGCCTTCTGCGGCATATACCGCGGGGCCGGTTATACCGTGCTCGAATGTTCGGCGTTGACGGGGGAGGGAATTGACGCACTGAGGGAGCTGTGCTCGCGCGGCACCAGCTTGCTGAGCGGCGAGTCGGGAGTGGGCAAGTCGTCGGTAATCAAAGCTTTGGACCCGTCGCTCAATCCCCGCACGGGCGACATCAGCGTCGCGCATCTCCAGGGCCGGCACACTACTTCGCTGTACGAAATGTACCCGCTTTCCGGCGGTGGTTTCATAATCGACACCCCAGGACTGCGCGGCTTCGGCCTCGTGGACCTGGAGAAGGAAGAGATATCCAAATATTTCCCCGAAATGCTGCGGGTGGCCGACAGCTGCCGTTTCATACCCTGTACTCACACCCACGAACCGGGGTGCGCGGTAAAACAGGCGCTCGAGGATGGTACAATCAGCCCCGAGCGCTACAATTCCTACCTCGGAATGCTCGAGGAGGACAAGAAATTCCGTTAATAGTTCCTGTGCTCCAGGGCCAGGTACTCGTCGAACAGCTTCAGGCACTCCTGCCTGTCGAGTTCCTGCATCAGACCGGGCAGCTTGTCCCTGCCGCCGAATATCTTGTCGAATTTGTCGTCACGGAAGCCTATTCGGTCGTTGTCGGCAATGGTGCAGCCGTAATAAATCTTGTCGATATTGGCCCACAGGCATGCGCAGAGGCACATGTGGCAAGGCTCTCCCGTAGTGTAAAGCTCGCAGCCGCTGAGGTCGAAGGTGCCCAGGCGCCTGCCCGCGTCGCGTATGGCTGCCACCTCGCCGTGGCAGGTGGCGTCGTTGTCGCGAAGCACGCAGTTGTGCCCGCGCCCCACTATTTTTCCGTCTTTCACTATCACTGTTCCGAACGGGCCGCCGTGACCTGCACGTATGCCCTCGCGCGCCTCGCGAATCGCAGTTTCCATAAACTTGTTCATAGTGCAAAAATAATAAATATTTCCATTTGGGCATGTGAGAATAAATAACTAAATTTGCCCCGCTTTAATGTGAAATATAACAGTTTCAAATATGTCCAACGGAAAATTTTCTGTTAAGTATTGTGTGCTTCTGCCACTCGTGCTGATTGTCACAATCCTTCTTTGGGCCCTCCCTACGTCTGTATTCGGTATCGCGGACCTCACTGCCGTCCAGCAGAGGATGATAGCCATTTTCGTCTTCGCCGCCCTCATGTGGATGTTCGAAATCATTCCCAACTGGACCACCTCCCTCATGGTCATCGTCGTCATGCTGCTGTCGGTTTCCAACAAAGGACTCAAGTTCTTTTGCACCCCCGAGGCAGGTACGCTGGTCGATTACAAGAGCATCATGGCATCTTTCGCGGACCCTGTGGTCATGCTCTTCCTCGGCGGCTTCGTTCTGGCCATCATAGCATCCAAGTACGGTATGGACGCCGTCATAGCCAAGGGCCTCCTGGGCCTCTTCGGCAGCAAGCCCAAAATGGTCCTGCTCGGCTTCCTCATCATCATTTCGATATTCTCGATGTTCATGAGCAACACCGCCACCGCCGCGATGATGCTCGCGTTCCTGGCTCCCGTCCTCAAGGCCCTCCCCGAGAATGAGACCGGCAAGGTAGGCCTCGCCCTGTCCATCCCCGTGGCAGCCAACCTCGGAGGTATCGGAACCCCTATCGGAACCCCTCCCAACGCCATCGCCATCGGCGCCCTGGAGAATGCAGGCTACCAGATCGGCTTCGCCACCTGGATGTCCAGGATGGTGCCTTACGTGGTAGTCATGATCATTATCGCCTGGCTGCTCCTCCAGTTCTTCTTCCCCTTCAAGTCCGACAAGATCGAACTCAAGATAGAAGCCAAGCATCACAAATGGGGCTGGAAAGACTATGTGGCATGGATCACCTTCTTCGTGACCATCCTTCTCTGGGTCACCGAGTCCCTTACCGGCATCAACTCCAACATCGTCGCCCTCATCCCCCTGGCCGTCTATACCTGCACGGGCGTGTTCGGCAAAGACGACATCAAGGATATCAACTGGAGCGTACTCTGGCTGGTGGCCGGCGGCTTCGCACTCGGAACGGGTCTTAACAAGACCGGACTTGCAGCCGTCCTCATCAACGCCATTCCTTTCAGCAGCATGAACGTGGTACTGGTCCTCATCATCGCAGGCCTCGTGTGCTACTTCCTTTCCAACTTCATCAGCAACTCCGCAACGGCGGCCCTGCTGGTCCCTATCCTGGTTGTGGTCGGCACCGCCATGGCCGATCCCGAAGCTGCCAACAACGCCCAGTTCATGGCGATTGGCGGCATGAACGCCATGATTCCTTTCATCGCGATGTGCGCTTCTATAGCTATGCTTTTCCCCATATCCACGCCTCCGAACGCCATCGCTTCTTCCACCGGTCTGGTGAAGACCTCCCAGATGGCCAAGGTTGGCGCCATCATCGGCGTAATCGGCTTCGTGCTCGGTTATTTCCTGCTTACCAAAATCTTCCCTTTCCCTACCGTCTAGTATGAAAAGAATGTTGTTTGCAGCCGCAGCGCTGCTCGCTATAAGCACAAGCCTGTTCGCAGAAGACCAGGCCAAGCCCAAATTCAAACTGTACGGCTTCGTACGCAATTATTTCGCCTACGACTCCCGCGTCAGTACCGCCGGCACCGACGACCTGTACTACTGGATGCCCAAAGACGTAAAGATGGTTGGTACGACCGACGTCAACGAGGTCTCCAGCTTCCGCTTCGCCGCGCTTACCTCGCGCCTCGGGCTCGATATCACCGGATACGAATTCGACGGCTACAAGATAGGCGGCAAGTTCGAGGCGGACTTCTATGCCGGACTTACCGGCAATACGGGCACCGCCCAGCTCCGCCTGCGCCAGGCCTTCGTCACCGTGGCAAAGAACGGCCGCAGCTGGAAGATAGGCCAGGCATGGCACCCCATGGCTGCCGACCTTCCCGACATCTTCAGCCTCGAGAGCGGCGCCCCCTTCGGCCCCTTCAGCCGCACCCCGCTGGTCCAGTTCGACCTTGGCCTTACCGAAACCCTCTCCCTTACCACTGCTGCCATCTGGCAGATGCAGTACACTTCCACGGGCCCCGAGGGCGCCAGCGCCAATTACATCAAATACGGCTGCATCCCCGAACTGTATGCCGGCATCAACTTCAAGAGCGGCAAGACCACCCTGCGCCTCGGCGCTGACGTCCTCAGCATCAAGCCCCGTCTGGTCAGCGCCTCCGGATTTGCTGCAGACCGCATCACCACCTGGAACGTATTCCTTTACGGTGCCGGTTCCATAGGCAAGCTGGACCTCAAGACCAAGCTCACCTACGCCAACGACGGTTCGCATTTCAACCTCATCGGCGGCTACGGCGTAACTTCGATAGACGAGACTACCGGCAACTGGAACTTCGCAGCCACCCGCAACGCCACCGGTTGGGCCACGCTGTCCTACAAGGGCCTCGGCCGCTGGGTGCCTTCCATGCTGCTCGGATATTCCAAGCTACTGGGTACCAGCGTCGATGTGCTCGGCGACAAGAACGATTCCGGCGCATACAAGTACCGCTGGGTCAAGAACAACGCCGACGTCGTAGATTATATCTTCCGCGTGCAGCCCGAGCTTATCTACAACCTTGGCAAACTCCAGTTCGGCATGGAATACATGCTTACCGGAGTCAACTACGGACTTTCCAACGACCGCATGAACGCAGTCGGCAACCTGCACCTGCTGTTCAACCATCGCGTGCAGGCGCTTGTAAGACTCAACTTCTAGACCACGGAGAGATGACTCCTTTTCTCCGCCAGGTCGCGAGACATTATCATAACGGAGCCGGTGACATAAGCCGGCTCTGTTTCGTATTTCCCAACCGCAGGGCGCTGCGATTCTTCGAGAATTACCTGGGGCAGGAAATAGCTTCCTGCGGCAGCGGTCCCGCCGTCGCCCCCGGGATGTACACGATGAACGATTTCTTCTATCGTGCCACCGGAGAGCGTCCGTCGGGCCGCATCGACCTTCTGCTGGAGCTGTACGAATGTTACAGGGCCCTCAATCCGGGTGCTGAACCCCTCGACGATTTCATCTTCTGGGGCGACACCCTGCTGGGAGACTTCGACGACATCGACAAGTATCTGGTCAATCCCGAGCACCTTTTCACCAATGTCTCCGACCTGCGCGGCATGCAGGACGACTATTCCTATCTTACCGAGACCCAGCGTGAGGCGGTGGAGCGCTTCGTGCGGCATTTCCTTACTCCCGGGGCGGTAAAGGACAGCTTCCTCGCCATCTGGAAGATACTCCTGCCTCTGTACAGTTCCTTCCGGGAAAGGCTGCGCGGCAAAGGTATGTCGTACGAGGGAATGGTGTACCGCGAACTTGCCGAAAGCGTGCAGGACGGGGGAGCGGCCGACCTTCTCAAGGCCAGGTTCCCCTGGAGCGAACGCTTTGTCTTCGTGGGGCTCAATGCGCTCAACGAGTGCGAGAAGACGCTGCTGCGGCGTATCCACAGGGCAGGCCTCTGCGAGTTTTGCTGGGATTACAGCTCCCAGCCTATCCGCGACCCCGACAACAAGTCTTCGCTGTTCCTGCGGGACTTCACCATAGAGTTCCCCTCGTCTTTCCAGCCCGATCCGGAGGGCCTTCCGCAGACCGAAATCAACGTTCTGAGCGTTCCCGGCGGCATCAGCCAGGCAAAACAGATACCCCATATCCTGTCGCTGTGCACCCCGGCACCCGGAATAGATACCGCCATCGTGCTGCCAGACGAGCAGATGCTCATACCGGTTCTCAATTCCATACCGGAACATGTGACAAAGCTCAACGTCACCATGGGCTATCCCATCAGCGGCAGCCAGATGTGGGCGCTTCTGGGCGACCTGGCGTCATTGCAGTTGCACATCCGTTCCAAAGACGGCGACACCCTTTTCTATCACCGTCCGGTGTGGGCCGTGGTGTCCAATTCCATAGTACGTGCCGTGCTGCCCGAAGAATCCAGGCAGCTGCTGGAAAGGGTGCGCGACGCACGCCGGTACTATATTTCCGCGTCCGAATTCAGTTCCGACCCTATACTGAGCCGCATCTTCCGCCCGGTGGCGCTCAAGACAGAACCCGACGCCGCCCAGACTGCCGGGCTGTGCGTATGGCTTCAGGATGTTCTCGTGACCGTGGCCCCTCTGCTCAAAGGCTTGAGTGACATGCAGCTGGAACTGGATTTCGCAAAGGTGTGCCACGAGACCCTCCAGAGCCTCGGACGCAGGGAACTGCCGCTTGCGGCGTCTTCTTTCTTCCGTCTGCTCAACCAGACCCTGTCCTCCGCGACCGTGCCGTTCGAAGGCGAGCCGCTGGAAGGCCTCCAGATAATGGGCCCGCTCGAGCTGCGCGCCCTCGACTTCGACAACCTTGTAATACTCAGTGCGAACGAGGGTATGTTCCCGCGCCGTTCCGTAAGCTCTTCGTTCATACCTCCCGAGCTCCGCAAAGGCTTCGGACTGCCCACCTACGAGTATCAGGATGCCGTATGGGCCTACTACTTCTACCGCTCCATCCAGCGGGCGTCCAAAGTCTGGCTGGTGTATGATTCCCGCACCGAAGGCCTCAGGGGAGGGGAGCCAAGCCGCTACCTTCACCAGCTCGAGATGCACTTCGGAGTCAAGGTCAATCATTTCGAAGCCCATACCCCGTTGGGACACGGCAGCGACGCAGCAAGCATTCAGAAGACGCAGGAGCACATCGACGCTATCCGTTCGCATTACCTGTCGGCAAGCTCGCTCAGGTCCTATATCGCCTGTCCAGCCCGCTTCTACTATTCCAAGGTGGAGCGCCTTGAGGCGGAAAAAGAAGTGTCCGAGTCGCTGGATGCCGGCATGCTTGGCAACGTGCTGCATCATACCATGGAAGCCCTTTACCCAAAGGGCACAGTTGCCGACGCTCCTTTCATACGTTCCCTCCTGGGCGACGCAGCCCGCATACGTTCGCTGGTGGAGGGATTCATCTGCGAAGAGCTCCACAGTTTCGAGGTGGGCGGGCGCAACATCATATTCGCCGACGTGATATGCAGTTACGTCGATGCCATCCTGCGCAGCGACCTCGATAACCTGCCACCGGGCGGAAGCATACGCATCATCGACGTGGAGAAAGACTTCAAGGCCGAGATAGACGGCTTCCGCTTCATAGGATACATCGACAGGCTCGACAGCCTCGCCCCCGGCACCATGAGGGTGGTGGACTACAAAACCGGCAAGGTGGAGCCCGGCGACCTGGAATTCGACCCCAAGACGGGAGAAATCCCCGAAATAGGCCTTCAGCTGTATCTGTACAAGCTGCTGTCGGCCCGTTTTGCTGCCGGCGCTGAAGTCACCGGTGCCATCTACCAGCCGGCCCGGCTCATGGGAGGCGGAAGCGTAATCTCCCACAGTCTCGACGCCGGATTCTGCGACCGCATGTCGAAGGCGGTCTCGGACATACTCAGTCAGATCTCCGACCTGTCGGTCCCCTGGCAGCGCACGGAAGATACCCGTAAGTGCAAGTATTGTGATTTCAGAGCTATCTGCGGACGATGAAGATAATCAAGGCAAGCGCAGGGTCCGGTAAGACATACCAGCTCTCGCACACCTACATAGACTACCTGATGCAGTCGGCGGATCCCAAGGCGTATCGGCATCTGCTCGCGGTGACTTTTACCAACAAGGCCACTGCCGAAATGAAGGCCCGCATACTCAAGGACCTTTCGGAAGCAGCCAAGACCAACCCCCGTGCACGCCATTATCTGGTGAGCATACTTCACGACTACAGTGCCTTCGGGGTGAGCACAATCGACCGCTTCTTCCAGCAGACCCTGCGCTCTTTCGCCCGCGAGCTTGGGCAGTTCTCCTCTTATCAGGTGGAACTGGACAAGGCTTCGCTGGTCCGTGAGGCCATGGACAGGGTGCTCGACGGCATAAGTTCCGACAAAAAAGAACTCGTGGACTGGCTCAAGCGCAACGCACTCGACAGCATTCGCGAATCTGGACGCTTCCACCTCGACGACGGCCTGCAGGAGATGGGCACAAGGCTCAAGAGCGACGAATACCGCCAGATGAAGGCCGAATGTGGCATCGACGAGCCCGTTAGCTTTTCAAAAAAGTGCCTGGCGGCCATCCACAAGCACTGTGCGGCCATAATCAAAGACTTCGAAGCCAAGGCCGGCAAGCTCGGAATACAGACGGAGAATGGCAAGGCCATACCCTATCCCAAGACAAAGAAAGCTCTCGACGCTCCCGGAGTAAGGAAACTTTTCGAACGCGACTACTGCGTATATGCCACGGCCGGCATAGTCAACAGCCAGCTCTACGGACTGGGCGTCGCCAGGGAGTTCAATGCCGAATTCGACGCCCTGCTGCGCGAAAAGAATGTGCTGCCTCTTGACGAATCCAGCGTGTTGCTGCGTGATATAATAGACGGCTCCGATGCCCCCTTCGTGTACGAAAAGACGGGTACGCGTTATGCCCATTTCCTGCTCGACGAGTTCCAGGATACGTCCCGCATGCAGTGGGACAACTTCCTTCCGCTGCTGCGCGACGCCGACGCTTCGGGCGACAATCTCATAGTAGGCGACGTCAAGCAGAGCATCTACCGCTGGCGCAATTCGGACTGGAAGATGCTCGACAGCGAGGTGCAGGCGGAATTTCCCTCTGCGGTCGTTGAGAATCCGCAGTATAACTGGCGCAGTGCCAGGGCGGTGGTGCAGTTCAACAGCGATTTCTTCGAATTCGCCTCCCGCGAGGTAGGTTTCGGCGAAATGTATTCCAACGTAAGGCAGATCGCCAGGACGGGCGAAAGCCAGGAAGGATGCGTGCGCCTGAGTTTTACCTCCGACCAGACTGCGGCCGTGCTCTCTTCGATTGCAGATGTGCGCTCCAGGGGCGCCCGCTTCGGCGACATAGCAGTTCTCGTTCGCGGGCATGCCGAGGGCGCCCTGCTGGCCGACGCTCTGATAGGCGAAGGCGTTCCGGTAATATCCGACGACACGCTCGACCTCAAGGGTGCAGTTACGGTAAGGCGTCTGGTTTCCCTGCTGACGTTCTACGAAGACCCTTCCAACTCCGTCGGAAGCTATCTGGCGAAGTCGATAGGAGTGGAGTTCCCCGAACGCTATCATTCGCTGGTGGATTTCTGCGAATGTCTGCTGCGGGAGCTGCAGCGCTTCGATGCCGCTACCTTCGAAGCAGAAACCCTCTATACAGGGGCCTTCATGGACATTCTGCAGGACTGGGTGGGTGTAAACGGCAACAACCTCAAGTCGTTCCTGCGGGCCTGGGACGAACGGGAGGAGTGCTACATAGGCTCTCCCGAGAATTCCGATGCGGTCCGCATCATGACCATCCACAAATCCAAGGGCCTGGAGTTCCCTCACGTCATCTTTCCTTTCGCCGACAAGGTGGTCCTTTTCAAACCCGGCGTGCGCTGGTGCAGCCTCAAGGGAGAGGGGACTGCGCTCGGCACCATCGCCGACGGCATTTACCCGGTTAAACTCAGCGGCAACAGCGAAAACACCCTGTTCGCCGACGCGTACCGCAAGGAATACAAGCTTCAGGTGGTGGACAATCTCAATGTGTTCTACGTATCCCTTACGCGTGCGGCGAAGAGCCTTCACGTGATAGCCAAACCGCCGGCAAAAAACAAGCAGGCCGCGCTCGGAGCCCGCAAGAGCGTTGACTATTCCAATTTTTCGGAACTGCTTTACGCCTGGTGCCTGGGCAGCGACGAGTGGGTCTTCGGCACTCCGTACGATTTCGATAAAATGGAGCGCAAGGCCTCCGGAGCGGGTATCCCCATGCCTGCGGGCTGGGATTCCGTCCCGCTGGGCGGACGGCTCGGTGCGTCCAGGGATGCCAGCGACTACTTCGGCGAGGACGGAACCACTGGTTCCGAGGCTTCCGGGCGCCTTCGCGGCATAGAACTGCACAAGATACTTTCCGCTGTCGGCGGAGTAGGAGACCTTCCACGTGACATAGGCCCTGAAGATTACGAACTGCTGCGGATCCGCATCGAGGCGCATCCGGAGTGGTTCGACGCAGTGTCGGCGCGCAACGAGCTCACGGTTTTCGGAGCCGACGGCTCCCGGTGGCGGCCCGACCGCGTGGTCCGCACTCCGCAGGGAGGGATAATCATAATAGACTATAAATTCGGCGCTCCCAGGCAGAGCTACATCGCGCAGGTGCGCCGCTATATGGGGCTGTACCGCGACATGGGCTGCACCGACGTGCGCGGCTATGTGTGGTATGTGCCGCAGGATAAAGTGGTAGAAGTATGAAAGAATTCGAAATATGCTGCCCCCTGACAAGGGAACCGCGGCTCAAGGAAATCGAAGCCCGGGCCGGCGGGCTCAAGTGGGTGCTCAAGAAACGTTCCGTGGACGCCCGCAAGGAACCCGTATGGCGCTATCAGTACGAGGCCTACGAGCCCGGCGAATATGTACCCTTTGAACTTGCTCCCTTGAAGGACGTGCACGATGCTCCTGCGGTGATCGTGGTGGGTTCGGGGCCTGCCGGAATGTTCGCGGCGCTCAAACTCCTCGAACTCGGCCTGCGCCCCATAGTGCTCGAGAGGGGCAAGGACGTCCATGCACGCAAATTCGACATGGCACGCCTGTCCAGGGAGGGTATAGTCGATCCCGAATCCAACTACTGCTATGGCGAAGGCGGTGCCGGAGCGTTTTCCGACGGAAAGCTCTACACCCGTTCCTCCAAGAGGGGGGATATCCGCGAGGTGCTCTGCAGGCTCGTGGAATTCGGCGCATCCAAAGATATACTCATCGACGCCCATCCCCACATCGGGTCCGACAAGCTGCCGGTAGTGGTGGAGAATATACGCAATGCCATCATCGGTCATGGCGGGGAGTATCATTTCGGCGCGCGTGTGGTGTCCGTTGACAATTCAGGGCCCTGCAGCGTCGAATGTGCAGACGGGACGAGCTACAGCGGCATCGCGGTCATCCTGGCCACCGGCCATTCGGCCCGCGACGTTTACGAGATGCTGTCCGCACGCGGCGGCACCCTCGAGGCCAAGGGCTTCGCCATGGGAGTGAGGGTGGAGCATCCGCAAGAGAAAATCAACTACCACCAGTATCACGGGATGTGGAAACCAGGGGTGCCTGCGGCAGAGTATTCCTTCGTAGAACAGGTTGACGGCCGCGGCGTATTTTCGTTCTGCATGTGCCCCGGAGGCATCCTGGTGCCTTCTTCTACCCAGCCCGGGACGGTGGTGCTCAACGGCATGTCCAATTCGGGCCGTAGCGGCAAGTTCGCCAATGCCGGAGTGGTCGTTCAGGTTGAACCCGAAGACGTCCCCGGCGACGACCCCATGCGCCTGATGGATTTCCAGCAGCAGGTGGAAAAAAAGATGTTCGACTGGTGCGAGCAGGAACGCTGCAAATCCAAGGACGCCCCCCGGAACCCTATGGCGGCCCCTGCACAGCGGATGGAGGATTTCTGCCTTGGCAAGATCAGCAAGAAGATGCCGCCCACTTCTTACAATCCCGGCGTGATAAGCGCCCCTTTGCACGAACTGCTACCGCCCATGGTGGCGACAAGGCTCCAGAAGGTCTTTCCACGCGTAAGGATGAAGGGGTACTACACCAATGCCGCCCTGTTGCTTGGAGTCGAGTCGCGGACTTCGTCCCCGGTGCGCATCCCGCGCGATCCCGAGACTCTGCAGTACGTATCCATGCCGGGAGTCTATCCTTGCGGCGAAGGCGCAGGATATTCGGGAGGCATAGTGTCCAGTGCGATAGATGGAATCCGCTGTGCGTCAGCGGTTTTCGATAGTCTCTCTTAGCCCAGCTTAAGCACGCTGTCGGCGTAGCTGGTCGCGGCGGGCCTGTGAGTGATGCACAATATAGTCTTGGAGCCGCGCAGACGGGTTCCCAGACGTTCGAGAAGTTCCAGTTCGGTGTCGGCGTCGAGGGCGGAGGTGGCTTCGTCGAGTACGAGTATTCCGCCCGGGCGCAGCAATGCACGGGCGATTGCAATCCTCTGCGCCTGGCCTTCGCTCAGTCCGGCTCCTATCTCTGCGCATACGGTGTCGAGCCCGTCCTGAAGCTCGTACACGAAATCAGCGGCTGCAAGGTGGAGGGCATCCCGAATCTCTTCGTCGCTGGCGTCGGGCTTGGCCAGCAGCAGATTCTCACGTATGCTGCCGCTCATGAGGCTGTTGCCCTGTGGTACATACATGAAATTGCAGCGGGTGCGTACTCCGGACGGGACCTCCGTGCTGCCGTCGTATAGGGTGACAGTACCGCCGTCGGGCTGCAGCAGAGACATTATCACCTTTACAAGGGTGGATTTGCCGGCTCCGGTCGAGCCTATGATGGCGGTCATGCTGCCAGGTGCGAAGTCGTAGTCGAGGGAACGTACCACGGCCTCGCGTACTCCTTCGTAAGTGAAGCTGAGATTCCTCACGCGTATTCCGGGAGCGCCATGCAGCACTATGTCTTCCCCTTCTTCTTCCTGGGCGGCTTCGATGAGGTCGAGCAGACGGTCCTCGGAAGAGAGTGCGCGGATGAATGCGGGAACCTGGAGGGCGATGTTAGCTACCGGCCTCTGCACCTGTCCGACGAGCTGCAGGAAAGCCACCATGGTGCCGAATTCGAGCGTACCGTCCTTGAGGCCGTAAACGCCCCAGAGGAAAACCAGTGCGTAACCGGCCGCAAATCCGAGTTGCATGAATCCACGCGAAATTGCGTTGTAGTTGAGCCTGGTGACGGTTTTGGAGTAAACTGTCTCTTGGAGCCCTCCGAGTCTTTCCAGCACTTTGCCGGTGGCTCCCAGCATGCGTACGAGCACACGCCTCTGGGTGTTCTCCTGGATGTGCCCTTGTACGGCCGCGTCGGCTGCCCGGATTTCTCCGGTGAGGATGCGCAGCCTGCGGAAGAACAGCCTGCTGAACAGCACTGCCACAGGCATGATTATCAGCAGTATCCATGCAAGCCCGGGAGAGAGGATGAAGATATATACCGATGCGCCCAAAAGCTGGATGAGGGTGCAGAGTGCGTCGGGCAGCGTGACGCAGAGGAAATCAACCACGACGCGTATGTCTTCTTCCAGTCGGCTTACGGTGTCTCCGCTGTGAAGACGGTCCTTCCCGGTCCACGTGCTCAGCATGACCTTGCGGAAAGCGCCTGCCCTTAGGCTGTTCTGCGCGAGGACCACTATATATCCCTCCCAGTAACGGGAGCCTACGCGTATGAGCACCTGGGCGAGCATGATACCTATCATCAGCAGGGCGAAGGTGCTCACGTCGCCCTCTGCTGCGCCGGTGGCCACATCGACCACCTTCTTGCTTATCCATACGAATGAAAGGGACGCGGCGACCGAAGCGACGCCTATGGCTACGCTTGCGAGCACGCGCCAGCGCTGCGGCTTCAGCATCTGCCACAGGCCCTTTACACACGAACGGAAAGGTCTCATTCCCGCTTATTCGGTAACTATTCCGGCCTCGAGCCATTTGGCTGCGATGGCCTCGGAATCGCGCAGTGCGGTATCGGCATCTACTTCGTAACGCTCCACCAGGAGGTCGGCCAGGGTCTGGGGGGTGAATTCCTTGCCGTCAACTTCTTTCCACAGGTATGCTGCGGACTCGTTGAGGGAAATCATGCGGTTGAAGTTGATCTGCTTGATGCTTTCTGCGGTAATGATGAACTCCTTGCCAAGGGGGCGGAGGGTAAATCCAGGGACTGTTTTCATAAAAACTTTATTCTTCTGTAAAATCCTAATATTATGCGTCTTACAATACGTGGGGCGGCTACCCAGCGACGGAATCTGCGCTGCCAGCGGGGTGCGGTGCAATCTATCCGGCGGCCGCTGGGACGAAGTATCGCCGCAGCGGTGCCGCAGATGTCCTGCAGGGTGCACCTTTCCGTTCCGTCGAGGTTGCCGTCACCCTTGAGCCGGACCCGCTCGCCGCTGATGGCGTTGACGCGGTGCAGCACATAGTGGCCGGGAGTGAGCTCTGCGAGAACTATGTCGCCCACTTCGACTGTTGGGCGCTTGATGAGTTCTACGCTGTCGCGTTCGCCGCGTATGAAGGGGGACATGCTCTGTCCCTTGGTCATTATGACTACGGAATGACCTTCTCCCAGGAACTCTTTTACCTGGCCGAGCATTATGGCGTTGGGCAGGACTATCCTTCCCGTCTTCATTTCAGAACCTCCGCGGAGCAAACCCTTGCGGCCTCTTCGTCGGGCCTGCAGTCGAGTACGTAGCAAGGGGTTGTAGTGACTATTTTTTCCAGAGTGGCGTGAAGTCCGTCGGCAATGGCCTTGTCTGCCTTGAATCCGGAGCACGAGGAGTACAGCAGGGCGTACGATTCGAGCAGGCTGAGCGCCGTTATGCGGTTCTCTTCGCATCGCCGTATGCGCACGAATGCGCCGACGGGAGCCTGTACGTTGCGGTAGCAGGGGGTCTTGCCGCTCCAGGGGGAACCGTATGCGATGACGCTGCCGTCGGGGCTGACCCTGACTATGGGATTGTCATCGTTCATGAGTTCCGTGCCGGGTATATGCTTGAGCCAGAGGCTGCTGTGAGTGCTCTTGCCGGTGCCGCTCCGGGCGAGGAACAGGAAGGCCTTGCCGGAATTGCTGACCATGGAGGCATGAAGCTCCAGGGTGTTCAGAGGGGCGGAGCGGAAGGCGAAAAGCAGCATCATGGAATTGTTGAGGCCGAAAATCGCATCGCTCACGCGCCTGTTGTCGAGGTAAAGCGTACCGGACGAAAAATCTTCGGATGCCACCAGGTGGGAAGTGCAGGGGAGCTTGTGGTCCGGCGCCATGTCGAACAGCCACATGCCATCTCCCTTGAAGAGGCGTACCACAGTCTCGCCGTCCTCTGTCTGAGGGTCGTAAACACATTCCAACCCCTCGGGACGCTCGAGAGTCTGCTGCGAGAGCTCCAGGCCGAAAAGGACATCTGCCTCGGAGGTAACGAAAGGGTCGTATTGTGTAAGCCGCGGCCAAAGGGTGCAGCTGTCGGTCATGGAGAGGGAGAAAACATGCTCCGCCACCTTGTAGTATCTAGTCATATGAGAGCTTATTTGACTTGCAAAGATAACAAGAATTCGTTACATTTGCCTTTTGACACGATTAAAAGATATTTATGGATTATAATACCACACGCGAAAAGCTTGCGATGCCCGAATATGGCCGCAATGTCCTCAAAATGGTAGAACAGATGAAGCAGATTCCGGACAAGGCCAAACGCACCCAGCAGGCCCGCGCAATAGTCAAGGTCATGGAACTGCTCAATCCCCAGGTGCGGCAGCTCGACAATTTCGAGCACAAGCTCTGGGACCATCTTTACATGATTGCAGATTTCGACCTCGACGTCGACGCTCCCTATCCGGCCCCCGTCGCAGAGGAGTTCAGCACGCGCCCCGTACCCCTTCCCATGAAGGGCGAAAAGATCAAGGCTACGCACTACGGACGTAACATCGAGAGAATCATCGACTTGCTTTGCGATGAGCCCGACGGTGAAGTAAAGACGGAAATGATACGTTCCCTTGCCATCTACATGCGCCAGCAATACCTCATCTGGAACAAGGACAGCGTTTCCGACGAAACCATCTTCAAAGACATGGAAAGGCTTTCCGAGGGCCGTCTGACAGTCCCCGAGGGCATACGCCTGCATCAGATCAACTACGACGGCAATTACTCCCGTCCCGGCATAGGGATAGGCGTTCCCCAGGGCGGCAAGAACCGCGGCTTCCGCAAAAACAAGGGCAGGAGGAAATAATGAAAACTCCTTCATTCATCAAAAACTGGGATGCCAGCCAAAAGGCGTCGGCTGTCAAGATACTGGGCCTGTGCGTTGCGGCCCTGGCCCTTTTCGTACTTGTTTCTACAATATCGTATCTTGCTCATTGGCAGCAGGATATGAGCTTCGTTCCGGGAGAGCGCGTGGCCAATGCCGCGGGCACTCTGGGCTATCGCACGGGCAAGTTCCTGGTAGGCGATTTCCTGGGTTTCGGCAGTTTTGCGCTGCTGCTCATCCTGGTGGTGATAGCCGTCCGGCTGCTAACCGGCAAATGGATAATGTCGATAGGACGCACCCTGCTGCTTACCGTCAGCGGCGCGTTCGTGTCGTCCCTGCTTTTCGCCTTCGCAGGCGAGATAGCCGGCCTTGGCACTGCATTCGGCGGAGGCCTCGGAGGAGCGTGCGGAGCAGCTGTATGCGGCTTCCTGACGCGCGTTCTCGGCTATGTCATCACTGCAATAGCCATACTGCTTCTCATCGTACTGTGGCTTTTCATCTCTTCGCCCCGTTTCAACGCCTGGCTGGCGGGTCTCTGGAAACCCGGTCCCGCCCGGAATCCGGTCGATGCACCCGACGATGAAGACGAACCCGTGTCAGTGCAGCAGCCTGTCGTGCAACCTGCCGTGCAGCCCGCCGCTGCGGTAAAGCCCGCAGCGTCCGTCAAACCGGTGGAGACTCCGGTGGCAAAAGAGGCGGAACCCGCAGAAGAGCAGCCGTCGCAGGACGAAGAAGCCGACAGCGGCACTTTCAGCATCGACCGGGGAGAGGGCCTCGACACTACGGTCAAAAAGGAACTCAAGCCTATCGACAACCGTCTCGATCCGCCCGACGGATTGCCCAAATACCGCTTCCCCAGCCTCGACCTGCTCGAGAATCACGATACCGGCCGTCACGAGGTGTCCACTGAGGAGCTGGTGCGCAACCGCAACCGTATCCGTGCGGCGCTCGCCAATTACAAAATCCAGGTCAACGACGTTCGCGCGATAGTCGGTCCTACCGTAACCCTGTACAAGGTCTATCCTGCTCCCGGAGTCAAGATTTCCGATATCAAACGGCTCCAGGAAGACATAGCGATGTCGCTCAAGGCCAAGGGTGTACGTGTCGTGACCCTGGAGGATTCCGTGGGCATAGAGGTAGCCAACGACTTTGCGTCCATCGTGCCTCTCAAAGCCCTTCTGAACGACGACGCCTTCCGTCAGAGCAAGGCGGAGCTGCCGGTGGCAATCGGCTATACCATCACCCAGAACGTCAAGGTATTCGACCTGGCCGACGCCCCGCATCTGCTCATCGCAGGTGCTACCAAGCAGGGTAAGTCGGTGGGCCTCAATGTTATAGTCAGCTCGCTCCTGTACAGCAGGCATCCTTCCGAGCTCAAGTTCGTGTTCATCGATCCCAAGATGGTGGAGTTCTCGGCCTACGCCCAGCTGCTTCATCATTATCTGGCCGTGCTGCCCGATGCCGTCAACGAGGAGGACGAGCAGGCTGCCGCCATCGTCAAGAAGCCCAAGGACGCAGAGAAGATACTCCGTTCCGTCTGCATCGAGATGGACGACCGTTACGAACTCCTGTCCAAGGCCGGCGTCAACAAGATAACCGCCTACAACGACAAATACTGCAAGCATCACCTCCGCTCCGACGAGGGGCATCGCTTCCTGCCGTATCTGGTGGTGGTCGTCGATGAGTATGCCGACCTCACCATGACCAGCGGCAGCGGTCCCGAGGCCAAGGCAGTCGGACGCAGCATTACCGGCTCCATCATACGTCTTGCCCAGAAGGGCCGTGCCGCAGGCATCCACGTCATACTTGCGACCCAGCGTCCTTCGGTTGACGTCATATCCGGTCTCATCAAGAGCAACTTCCCTATGCGTATCGCGTTCAGGGTGGCCTCCAGGGTCGATTCCATGACTATTCTCGATGCTCCCGGAGCCGAGAAGCTGATCGGCCGTGGCGACATGCTCTTCAGCGCCGGAATCGACTCTGAACGTATCCAGTGCGGTTATGTCAGCAGCGAAGAAATCGATGCCGTCAACGAATTCATCAGCGGCCAGCAGGGTTACGCCAAGAGTTACAATACTCCGTATTACCTGCCTGCGGTCGAAGAGGCCACAGACAGCGCAGGCAGCGGTGGCGGCGGTGATGTGGGCGACCTCGACGAGCGCTTCCGCGAAGCCGCAGAACTGGTCGTCACCACCCAGAAAGCTTCGACTTCTTACCTGCAGACCCGTCTCGGTATGGGATTTGCGAAGGCTGCAAGGGTAATGGGCCAGCTCGAAACGGCCGGCGTCGTGGGACCGCAGGACGGTGCAAAGCCCCGTCAGGTCCTGGTGGCCGACCTCATGAGCCTCCAGAACTTATTGGATACTCTTGCAAAATGATGAAAAGATTTATCGCACTCGTGCTTTTTGTCTCAGCCGCATTTACGGCTGCGGCACAGGGGGACGCCGACGCCCTCAGGGCGCTGGTGGACAGCAACCGCGTAAGTTTCAAATACAATCTTTCCGCCAAGGACAGGCCGCAGATAGGTACCAGCGGTACGGTACTTCTCGACGGCCCGTGCTATCATGTAAGCACCAATGGCGCCGAGATATGGTGCGACGGTACAACCAAATGGTCGGTTGACACCGAGGCCAAGGAAGTGTATATCGAATCGTCCGAGGGTACCCGGGAATTCCTTGTGGATCCTACGGCGTACCTCGACAGGGTCGAGAACCTCAAGGTCTCCGACAAGCTGGTCAGCGGCATTTACAACGACCCCACGCAGGGAGCTGCGATTGTCTTTAAGCTCTCATCCATAAAGAGTTCGCCGCTTTCCGGCTCCTCGCAGGGCTTCTTCTTCGACGTATCCGCGCTCGGCTCTGACTGGGTGATAACCGATTTGCGATGAAGGTCTGCGTAGGATTGTCGGGCGGAGTCGATTCCAGCGTTGCGGCCCTGTTGCTCAAGCGGCAGGGCTACGATGTCTTTGCCATGTTCATGCAGAACTGGCACGACACCGAAGGGACGCTGCACGGCGACTGCGAGTGGGAGGAGGACAAGTTCGTAGCCGAACTGGTAGCCCGCAAGATAGGCATACCCTTTTATTTTGTCGATCTGTCCGACCAGTACCGTCAGCGGGTCGTGGACTATATGTTCGATGAGTATGCCCATGGACGTACTCCCAATCCGGACGTGTTGTGCAACAGCGAAATCAAGTTCGACGCCTTCCTGGAAAAGGCACGTGCCCTTGGTGCCGATTGCGTCGCCACAGGGCATTACTGCCGCAAGCAGCAGGCGCCGGACGGCAGCTGGAAGCTTCTGGAGGGCATAGACCCCGGCAAAGACCAGAGTTATTTCCTGTGCCGCCTGAACCAGGAGCAGCTGGCCGCCGCCATGTTTCCCATCGGAGGCATGCTCAAGAGCGAGGTCCGTGCTCTGGCTGCGGAGGCTGACCTGCCGTCTGCCGACAAGAAGGATTCGCAGGGAATCTGCTTTGTCGGAAAAGTCGATTTGCCGGTGTTCCTGCAGCAGAAGCTTGCGAGCGTGGAAGGCGATGTAGTTGAGGTCTTCGACAGCTGGTACGCCGACTCGGCTGCTTATCGCGCACGGCTGGAACTGCTCTCGTCAAAAAGTCCGGAAGAAATGATGGACGATGAACTTCTGATGCTGTCCAAACCACTGGACTACAGTAATATAGTCTTTGAGACTGAAACTTATCGCTCCGGCCGGCACCACATCCGTAAAACGCGTTATAAGCCCAACCCGTGGGCGGTTGTGGCAGGTCGTCACGAGGGCGCTCAATTTTATACCATAGGGCAGCGCAAGGGCCTTGCCATCGGAGGTCACGCCAGTCCGTTGTTCGTGATAGCTACCGACGTCGAGGCCAATCGCGTGTATGTAGGAGAAGGGGAGGCGCACAAGGGACTCTTCCGCAGCGTGCTCAGAATCGCTCCCGACGAGATTCACTGGATGCGTCCGGCCCTTGCACTGCGTCCGGGAGAAAGCCTCCGGTGCCGTGTGCGGATACGCTATCGCCAGTCCCTTCAGGAGGCAGTTCTCCTTATGAGGGACAATGGCTTGTTCGTGGTGTTCGACAAGCCGCAGCGGAGCATAACTCCCGGTCAGTTCGCCGCTTTCTATGCCCTTGCCGACCCATCCGACGAGTGGGATGCACCCGAGTTGCTGGGCAGTGGCGTTATTTGAAATGAAGCATTTATTCTCGATAGTTTCAGCCCTGCTGCTTTGTGCGGCAGCCTCTGCCCAGGGCATGTTCCGGCCCGAGCAGGGCGAGGTTCATCTGTCTCCGCCGCAGGTGCCCTCTTATGTGGTTTTCGCAGGGGATACGATTCGTTTCGACACCACCGAGAAGTACGAGCGCATGGACCGCGAGCTCATGTCATTCACGTTTATGCATACCACGTCCATGCTCATGCTCAAGCGCTCTGGCAGATACTTCCCGCAGGTGGAACCCATTCTGCGCCGCAAAGGAGTACCTGACGACTTCAAGTACCTCATGGTCATAGAGAGCAATCTCGATCCCAAGGCGTTGAGCGTTGCAGGGGCGGCCGGATTATGGCAGTTCACCAAGGCTACAGCCAAAGAATTCGGCATGGTCGTGGATTCCGAAGTGGACGAACGTTACAACATCGAAAAAGAGACCGTCGCGGCGTGTGAATTCCTGCTTCGGGCCTACAAGCTGTTCGGCAACTGGCCCACTGCCGCCGCAAGCTACAACTGCGGCATGGGAGGTATGGTACGCCGCATAGCGGAACAGCGGCGCGGCAGTTCGTTCGACCTCTGGCTGCCCGAGGAAACTACGCGCTACGTTTACCGCATCCTCGCGGCCAAGATGCTGTTCGAGAATCCCGAGTCCTTCGGTTTCCTGGTGCGGGAACGATATCCATATGAGGCTCCGAGCCGCACGGTTACCGTATCCGATGCCGTTCCGAACCTGGTGGAGTTCGCCGAAAGCTACGGAGTCAGCTACGCCGACCTCAAGCGGGCCAACCTCTGGCTTCGCGACAATAAGCTTGTCAACAAAGACAAACGTACATACAGGATCGCAATCCCTTAAAAGCCCTCCGACCTCCAGCTGCCTTCGGAGCAGATGAGACAGGCTTCTATGCCGGGATGGGATTGGATGAAGGCTTTCGCATCATCGAGTCCGATGACCATAAAATACGTTGCAAGGGCGTCTGCCTCTGTCGCCGTAGGGGCGACGACCGTGGCGCTCAGCAGATTGTGCTCGACCGGCCGCCCCGTCCTGGGGTCGATGGTGTGGGCGAATTTGCGGCCGTCCTTAATGTAGAATTTGCGGTAATTGCCGGATGTCACCACGCCGTGCGCTCCGCCGTCTGAATGCCATATTCCTGCCAGTGAGGCTCCAGGAGTGTTGTTTCCGTCTTCCGGGGTGTCGATACCTATGCTCCAGGGTTTGCCGGCGGGGTTGACGCCATCGCAGTAGATTTCCCCTATGTCCACAAGCATGTCCCTGGCGCCTATGGAATGAAGATAACGTGCTACCAGGTCGCAGGTGTAACCTTGTGCTATTGCGTTGAAATTCAAGATTTCGCGCCGCTTGCAACGCTCCATCGCCAGAGCTATCCGGGAATCGTCAGGCAGACTGTCGGAGGTGAATCCGAAACCCCAGATATCGAAAAGGGGGCCCGCTGCAGGGTCAAAGGCTCCGCCGCTCAGTTCGCGGTAGTGCTCGGAGATGCGTTCCATTTCCAGGAACATCTCGTTGGGGACTATGGCTTCCCCTGCGTTTCTCCTGCTCAGCAGCGATTTTTTGTTGTATCCCGACAGGGTGGTATCCACGGCCTGCAGGATATCTTCCACCGCGGCTGCAACTTGCCGGCGCGATTCTTTTACTCCGGCAGGATTGTAGCGTATGCTATATGTTCCGCCCTGGGCGTATCCGCCAATGGTGACGTAGTCTTTCGTGCATCCGAAAGACAGCGAAATGATAAATAACGCTGCCAAAAACTGTTTTCTCATATCGTGGGGACAAAGTATTTGGGCAAAGGTAATGGATTTTCGCATAAAATTACGCATATTTGCAATTCATATGGTTTTGAAGATGAAATTTCGATTAATTGCCGCCGTCGCCTTTGCGTTCCTCGCCCTTGCTTCCTGCAAGAAGGAGGAGACGACAAAAGTGTATATGGACGGTGCCCTTACCATAAAAGGAGAAATACCCAAATACGTAACCCCCGGTTCTACGTACACTTTCAGCGCTTCCGGCGTCACCGCTCCCGACGGTACGGCGGTCGGGTATTATTTCCGCGACCCGGTCACCAAGACCAACGACACCACCCAGGTGTTTACGTACACCGTTCCCGACAGCCTGGGCCGTTTCTCGATTACCTGTGCCGCATACCCCGTAAAGTCTTCCGACAAGTACTATTCATCCACAACAGCCATCACTTTCACCGTGGTGAGCGAAGACCGCTCCCTCACCGGCATACCCGAATACCCCGGTGACGGCAGCGCCACCCTGTATTCGCGCAGCTATCCCACTTTCAAGGTCGGACAGACCGAATGGACCGGAGCCAACCTGTCTTTCATGGCCGAAGGATTCGGCGCCCCGTACGACGACAGCCCGGCCCTTCAGAACATACTGGGTGTGTTTTATACTTGGGATGAAGCGCAGACGGCCTGCCCCGACGGATGGCATCTGCCTTCCGAGGAGGAGTGGCTGCAACTCCTCAAGTCAGCCGGCGCTCCGCAGTCGCTTGAGCCTTTTCAGGACTCTCCCTCAGGGGCCGGCAACCTGATGGTCAAGGCCCGGTTCAACGAAGAAGAGTTCTGGGAGTATTACCGCGGCGTGGACGTACGCAACGCCACCCATTTCAGTGCAATATCCGCAGGATACGCCAATATAGCCTCCGGCAGCAACTCTTTCTACGGATTCGGCTCTTACGCTGCATTCTGGACATCCGACGAGCTGGACGGGAAGGGAGTCTATCGCTATATCTATCAGGAATTCGACAATGTATATACCGGACTGGGCGACAAGGGTGCCTTTGCTGCCAGTGTCCGATGCGTAAGGTGATATGAATGACATGCAAAGGATAGATGCAGCCGCTGAGCACGTCTTTGACGTATGCGCTGCAAGGGTGACTCCGGAAGACCTGCTCCGAATCAAGGATGCCTATGCCTTTGCCGCCAAGGCGCACGAGGGTCAGAAACGCAATACAGGCGAACCCTATATAGTCCACCCGGTGGCCGTGGCCGCCATAGCCGCAGAAGAGCTTGAGCTCGACGCCAACACCGTCATAGCCTCCTTCCTTCACGATGTCGTGGAGGATACTCCGTTTACCATAGAAGACATACGGAGCCGTTTCGGCGACGAAGTAGCTTTCCTGGTCGATGCCGTCACCAAGCGCAAGAAGCATATCTACGAATACACCAAGCAGGTCGATAACTACCGCCAGATCCTCGAGTCCGTGCACTACGACATCAGGGCCCTGCTCGTAAAGCTCAGCGACCGTCTCCACAACATGCGCACCCTGGACAGCATGCGCCCCGACAAGCAGATGAAGATAGCGGGCGAAACCGATTTCTTCTACGCCCCTCTAGCCGGTCGTCTGGGTCTGTATTACGTCAAGACCGAGATGGAGAATCTGTCGTTCCGCTTCCGCTGTCCAAGGGAGTTTGAGATGCTCGAACGCCAGATAGAAGAAGAACGCATACGTACCGAGTCCAAGGTTAAAGCCTTTACGGACGAAATCCAGTCCGTGCTTACCGAAAAGGCAATCCCGGCACGCATCCAGGTGCGTTACCGTCAGCCGTACAGCATCTGGAAGACCATGAGGGAGCTCAACTGCGATTTCTCGCATGTTGACTTCAAACACTTCGTGCGCATTATCTATACCCCTATCGACGAATGGCACCGCTCTTCCGACCACGAGAAAGACACCAGCCTGTTCATTTACAGCTGTCTTACCGGACGGTTCAAGGAGCGCCCGGGGAGTGTAAGCAACTACATAGACAACCCCAAAGACAACGGCTACCAGAGTTTTCATGTGCGCCTGCTCAATCGCTCCGGCTCTTGGGAGGAACTCCATATCGCTTCCGAGAGAATGCACCGGAACGCCAGGTTGGGATGTGTCGTGGAGAGGGGAGAATCGTGGCTTGAGCGTTTCAAGACGGTGCTTCAGAATATAGCCGAGAGCGGCGACGGCTTCAATTTCATGGACAGCGTGAGTTCTTCGTTCTACAACGAAGACATACTTGCCTTCACCCCCAAGGGCAAAGGCGTCATCCTGCCCAAAGGCGCCACTGCCCTCGATTTCGCCTTCGAAGTACACTCCCAGATAGGGGAGCACGCTAAATACGCCCGCATCAACGGCAGCCTCAAGCCAATAAAAACTGAGCTTCATCGTGGCGACTGCGTAGAGATAGGCACTTCGGAAGATGTAAGCCCGAAACCGGAGTGGCTCGGATATGCCAAGACCTACAAGGCCCGCAAGGCGCTCAGGGATGCATTGCGGTACAGGATAGACCCGGGGTATTCCCTCTGTATGGACTGCAAACCCCTGCCGGGAGACGAAGTCGTCGGATTCAAGGACGCTGAAGGCCGGATAACCCTTCACAGCCGTCATTGCCCCATTGCCATCAAGCTGGCCTCCGAAGTGGGCAGTTCCATCGTCTCGGTGGATTTCCGTTCCGACAATGACAGGACATACCCGGTGCGCATCCGTATCGTCGCCATCGACAGGTATCACCTGCTGAGGGACATCATCGACTGCTTCGTGGAGCAGCAGCACCTTTCAATGACCTGCCTTACGACTCATACGGAAGACGAAATCGTGGAGTGCATCATTGATTTCCCCGTCCATTCTCTGGACGAGCTGATGATGACGATGGCCAGCATCTCCGCAATCCCCGGAGTGGACGAGGTGCGGCGCGTCACAGAGACGCAATAACCTTCAGGCAGAATTCCATCAGGCTCACAAGCCGCCCGCATGCCGTCACCAGGAAGTGGGGGCATATTCCGGCCGCTCCGAGCACCAGACATGCGAGCGCGGTTATTATTATCGCTTCCGTTAGCGGGAGTGCCAGCAGATTTGTAAGTATGAAGTATTCAGGCAGGGTGTGAAAATGATACCATGCCACAGGGGCGGTGAACAACTGGCACGAAACGCTCATCGCCGCTCCGTTCCAGATGCGTTTCATGATAGCTCTGCGCCCGGGATACCACGAACTGATACGGCTGTAAATCAGGATTATGCCCGTTACGGCGAGGTATGACAGCTGAAAGCCGATGCTTTCGACCAGCGAGGGTTTGACCGCCAGCTGTATCGTGAGCGCCGTGCAAAGGGTGGCAAAAGGATGATGCCGCCGGCCGCTGAGGGCGCCGCTTATCTCGTTGAGGCTCAGAAAAAGAAGTGCCCGTACGGTAGAGGGGCTCGCTCCTGTTGCTGCGGTATATACTGCACACAAGGCTATGCATAGCGTGCCTCTCAGGCTGCGGGCGGCGGGGGAGTTTCCCAGGAAAGCTGTGAGACGGCGTATAAGCAGATAGATAATTCCCAGGTGAAGTCCGGACAGGGCGAGTATATGCGAGGCTCCGCTTCGGCGGAATACATCTGTGACTGGGGCCGGCAAGCTGTCCCTTCGGCCAGTAAGCAAGGCGGTTATGATGGCGCTGCTGTCCTGCCCCGGAAATCCCGCAGCTGTGATTGCATGCTCCAGGGCATCCATGGCTCCTGTCGGCGGTTTCCAGGGCATGGGACCTCCCGTTGCCGCCTCCGTGCAGTTGCACAATGCTCCCAACAGGCAGAACAGAATGACTATCAGTGGTCTGCAGGCAGACTTCGACAGGCAGCATGCGACCAGCAGTCCGGCGCACATAAGGCACAGCGGAGCTCCTGCCGGGGCGGGCAGGCCAAATGCCCTTGCGCCGAGGATTCCTGCGGCAAACGGAAGGCCTGCGAAAATGATTCCTCCTTCTTTTTTCATGGTTTGTGTTTACGGTCGCGGCAATTTGGACAATATTTCTTATTTTTGCACAATTAACCAATTCCGATTATCGGAAACAGCTTTTTTATGATAATTCTTGTAATAAATTGCGGCAGCTCTTCCATCAAGTATCAGCTTCTTGACATGAAGAGCGACGATGTGTACGACCTTCTTGCCAAGGGTCTCGTAGAAAAGATCGGCCTGCCCGAGGGTACCATAAAGCACCGTCCCACAGGGAAAGAGGGCTTTGTGCGCGACCTCCCCATCCCCGACCACAAAGTCGGCATGAAACTCGTTATGGACGCCCTGGTGGATCCCGTGTACGGCGTTCTCAAATCATTCTCCGACGTCGAGGCCGTAGGCCACCGTATCGTCCAGGGAGCCGACTTTTTCTCCGGAAGCGCCCTTGTCAACGACGACGTTCTGCGCAAGATTGAATTCTGCTGCGACTTCGCTCCCCTTCACAATCCCGCGCATCTTCTGGGTATCCACGCCGTTACCGACGTGCTCCCTGATGTCCCTCAGGTCGTAACCTTCGACACCGCTTTCCATCAGACCATGGAACCGTATGCCTATATGTACGCACTTCCCTGGGAATACTACGAAAAATACCGCATCCGCCGCTACGGAGCCCACGGCACCAGCCATCAGTACGTCTCGCAGCGCGGCGCCGCCCTTGCCGGCATCGACCTTGCCAATTCCAAGATAATCACCTGCCATATCGGCAACGGCAGCTCGGTCACTGCAATCCGCAACGGCAAATGTATCGATACGTCCATGGGTTTCACCCCTCTCGAGGGCATGATAATGGGAACCCGCTGCGGTATTATCGACGCCAACATCATTCCGTACCTCATGAAGAAGGAGAACCTCACTCCCGACCAGATGACGGAAATCATGAACAAGAAAAGCGGCTTCCTGGGCCTCAGCGGAGTAAGCTCCGACGCCCGCGACATGAACGACCTTGCCACCCGTGGCGACCACAAGGCAAAAATCGTCCTCAAGAAGCTTACTTTCGACATAGTCAAGCTCGTCGGCGGCTATATCGCCGAAATGAACGGTGTGGACCTTATCGTCTTCACCGCCGGAATCGGCGAGAACAACCCCAGGCTGCGCCGCCGCGTATGCGAGCAGCTCGCATACATGGGAGTCAAGATCAATTCCGAAGTCAACGATGCGGCACACGGCGAGGAGGTCATCCTTTCCACTCCCGACTCTTCGGTCAAGGTGGCCCTTATCCCCACTGACGAAGAGCTCGTCATTGCACGCGACACCATGAGAATAGTATCAACCATAGAAGAATAACACCATCATGATCAAGAACTTCGACGATGTTTTCAGCACCCTCAAAGAGAAGGGCATTTGCAAGAGGCTTATAGTTGCATGGGGAGTCGATTCCCACAGCATCGAGGCTGCTTATCTGGCAGCGGAAAAAGGATTCGTAGCCGTTACCCTCGTGGGTGACGAGACACTCATAAAGAAAGTCTGCGAGGAGCACAATCTCGATGTCACCCGTTTCACGATAGTCCATAATCCCGTTGAGCTCAAGGCGGTCGCACAGGCTGTACAGATGGTTCACGACGGCGAGGGCGACGTGCTCATGAAGGGCCTCTGCTCTACCGACAAGTTCCTTCGCGCCATCCTCAACA
Organism: Bacteroidales bacterium UBA4284; assembly: GCA_002395925.1. Next base: position 1,778 of record DGVM01000049.1, on the reverse strand, counting down.
AGGAGACCGGTCTGCTGCCTCCCAAGGGCCTGCTGTCCCACGTCAGCGTCATCGAGAATCCCAACTATCACAAGCTTATCTTCTTCAGCGACATGGCTGTCATTCCCCAGCCCGAATTCCGCCAGAAGGTCAAGATGGCCGGATTCCTGGTGGGCGTCGCCAAGTCCTTCGGAATCGAAAAGCCCAAGATCGCATTCCTTGCCGCTTCCGAGCAGATGCTCGACTCCATGGTTGATTGCACAGAGGCTGCCATGCTCGCCAAGATGTGCGACCGTGGACAGATTGCAGGCTGCATCGGCGACGGCCCTCTTGCACTCGACGTCTGCATCGACCGCGAGAGCGTAGAAATCAAGAAGCTCCGCAGCGAGGTTGCCGGCGATGCCGACTGTATCCTCTTCCCCAACATCGCGTCTGCAAACGTGTTCTGGAAGACAAACAGCAAGCTTGCCACAGGCGTACGTCAGGCTGGAATGCTCGTCGGCACTACAGCTCCATGTATCCTTGCAAGCCGCGCCGACAGCGTTGACACCAAGCTCAATTCCATTGCCGAGGCCGTAATGTTCGTCAGCAAGTAGTTGATGCATACCAGAGAAGAAAAATTAGCCGCCTTCGGGCGGCTTCTTGATATCATGGACGCTCTGCGGGAAAAATGCCCCTGGAATGCGGAGCAGACCATGGAATCCATCCGTCCGCTCACAGAAGAAGAAGTCTATGAGCTGAGCGACGCCATACTCAAGGAAGATATGACAGGTACCTGCAAGGAAATAGGCGACCTGTTGTATCACATGGTGTTTTATGCCCGAATCGCTCAGGAAAAAGGTCTTTTCGACATAGCCGACAGTCTCGACAAGATCTGCGACAAGATGGTGTTCCGCCATCCGCATGTGTTTGGGGAGAACTCCGGGAAACCCATCACGGCCAAAGAGATAGCCGATACATGGGAACTTGTCAAGGCCAAGGAGAAGGGCGGCAACAAAACCGTCATGGAGGGTATTCCCGATTCAATGCCTGCTGTGCTCAAGGCTATGTCCATGCAGGAAAAGGCCCGTGGCTGCGGCTTCGATTGGGAAAAGCCCGAAGACGTGTGGCCCAAGGTCCTCGAAGAAGTCGGAGAAGCCCGCGAGGCTTCGCCGGAGCACAAGGCAGAGGAATTCGGCGACCTGATGTTTGCAGTCATCAACGCGGCGCGACTGCATGGCGTCGATCCCGAGGCCGCCTTGAACGCGGCTTGCAGCAAGTTTCGCCGCAGGTTCAACTACGTTGAGCAGCAGACCCTTGCAAGCGGCCGAACCCTGGCCGACATGACTCTGGAGCAGATGGATGCTTACTGGGACGAAGCCAAAAAGAAAGGGCTATAGAGCTTCGAAAAAGCTGAAGTGGACGCGGCCGTAGCTGCGCTCCTTTACGAAACGGGGATGATTGCCGAATGTGTAGTCGTCCCCGTGTTCCAATATAAAATAGCAGCCGGGGTGCAGGATGCCGGCATCGAGGACTTTGTCGGGAATGGTGTCGAGTCCTTCCAGTGCGTAGGGCGGGTCAGCGAAAACGATGTCGAATTTTTCTTTGCAAATAGGGAGAAAATCGAACACGTTGGAATGTACGGCCGTAACGTTGTCAAGCCCGAGCCTGAGCGCCTCTGCCTTGATGAAGCGGGCGTTGTCGCGGTTCATCTCGATGCTCCATACGTGGGCGGCTCCGCGGGAGGCGAATTCGTATGCCACGGCTCCGGTCCCGCCGAAAAGGTCGAGAACTTTAAGGTCTTCGAACTCGTATTCGTT
>DGVM01000226.1:10139-10280 GCA_002395925.1 Bacteroidales bacterium UBA4284 | reverse complement strand
TCTACATCTCGCTGGAAGACAAGCTTATGCGTCTTTTCGGCAGTGAGCGTATCGCCAGCATGGTGGACAAGATGGGCATGGCCGACAACGAGGCCCTCGAGAGCAGCATGCTCAGCGGCGCCATCGAGAACGCCCAGAAGA
>DGVM01000226.1:0-10042 GCA_002395925.1 Bacteroidales bacterium UBA4284 | reverse complement strand
GAATACGACGACGTGATGAACTATCAGCGCGAAGCCATCTACTCCCGCCGCCGCAATGCAATCGACGGCGAGAAGATAGAGATCGACCTCCAGAACATGATGGTCGATTCCGCTTCCGTTTATGTCGACCGCAGCGAGGGTGCGTCTCTCGAAGATTTCCGCGAAGGACTTATGGCCCGTTATTCCATCGACATCGATATCGACGAGGCAACCTATGGCAGGATGAAGAAGAACGAGCTGGTGGACAAGATTTGCGAAGTAATGCAGCAGACCTGGCACCGCCGTATGGACGCCCTGGACGAGAAGCTCTACCCCATAGTAAAAGAAGTTTACGAGAAGCAGGGCTCCATGTACCAGAACATCGCCATCCCCGTATCCGACGGCCGCAAGACCCTCAATCTGTCCGTCAACCTCGAGAAGGCTTACAACAGCGAAGGACGCGAGATTTCCAAGACCCTGTCCAAGAACATCGTGCTCTATCAGATCGACGAACACTGGAAGGAGCACCTTCGCGAGATGGACGACCTCAAGCAGAGTTCCCAGAATGCCGCATACGAGCAGAAAGATCCTATCGTGATTTACAAACTGGAGAGCTACAACCTGTTCTCCGATATGCTCGAATCCCTCAACCAGGACGTACTCTCCTTCCTTTTCCGTGCGTTCGTACCTCTCTCCGACCGCAGCCAGCCTCCTCAGAGGGCGATGCAGCGCCGTACGGACATGTCTCAGATGAATGCCCGCCGCACCGACCTTACTACCAACGGCGAGCAGAAGTCAAACGCTCCAGTCAAGGTGGACAAGAGGGTTGGACGCAATGACCCTTGTCCTTGCGGAAGCGGCAAGAAATACAAGAACTGTCACGGCCTCGGTCTGGTATAAAAGGCCGGCACGTCAAAGCCTGTGAAGCCGGAATAGTTTCCGGGCCGTCAGGCAGTAGGCTATATCGAAGCAACGATATTCCAGATGCCCGCCTGTCTTAGGCCCTATATGAGTTACAAGATCGGGGCGGAAGCCCAGTGAAATCAAGCTGTCCAGCGGGCAGCTTGATTTGTTTATGCGCAGCATGTTGTCGAGGATCGCGTAATTGCTGCTCAGTTCCAGGATTGTTGCACGGCGTCTGCGCCTGTATTCGCTGCGCTGGTGTGAATGGTATGCGTTCCGGCATTGCAGGTTGCAGAATTTCTTGTCGGTACGTCCTATAATGGCTCCTCCGCATTCCAGGCAGTGGAGACCTTCCTCGTCTATATGAAGCGGTTTATACATGGTTGTGCAAATATGGGAAGGCATTTCGGGCGGTCAATGGATTTTTAAAAATCGTAAAGCGGTTTTTTTTGTTTTTTATAGCCGTGCAGATTGTTTTTGGGACAAAGGAATCATTTGAAGTCAAAAAAACAGAGCCACAATTATTTGTAAAGCCTGTTCAATCTTAAAAAAACGTAAAAAATATGCCTCCTGCCGCCGTCTTTCGCAATTCTTGATTCTTTTTATCCTTCCTTTGCACTCGGGACGAAGGCCCTCGCAGTGAAGGCCGGGTAGCCCGGATGTATGACTCAAACTATGTTAAACTGATGGAGCAAATAAACCGAATCGAGCTTCTTGGCATCATCGGGAGCGTGCGGCTGCAGAACGTGGCCGACAAACGCATGGCCAAATTCACAATGGTTACGAACCGCGCGTTCAAGAACAAGGAAGGTGCACCTGTGATCGAAACGCAGTGGCACAACGTAACGGCCTTCGAAGGCAAGAACATTCACGACCTGGACCTTCTGCAGAAAGGACGGGCGGTACACGTATGGGGACGCCTGCAGGTGCAGCATTACACCGGACTCGACGGCACCGACCGTACGTCGGTGGATGTTATATGCAACAAGCTGGACCTTATACGCGAAGGCGAAGAAATACAGTATGAAATGTAGAACCAAAACAACACAAACAAACTATGAAAACACGTTATTTTGCTGCAGCGGCGCTGTTTGCCGCACTCTCCGTCTCCTGCAAGGGAGACTATGAAGCCATTCCCGAAACCTCCGGCACCGTTACTCTCAGCGTCTCGCTCGGCGGCCCTCTGACGAAAGTCCTGCGCGGCAATTCCGATACCGCCGACATGAGCTTCCACAACGCCCAGATATTCGTTTACAACAATGCCGGCAAACTGGAGGCAAAAAGCGGCCCTGTTACACGCCAGGACGGTATAGAGCTGTCTGTAATCGCAGGCACCAAGACGATATGGGCGCTTGTCAATGCACCCCAGCTCGATCTTGGAATCGGCAGCTCCGAGACTCCCGAGGCAAAGGTGTCGCTGCTCTCCGACAACACTCCCGCGTCCCTTGTGATGAGTGGTTGCAAGTTAAATGAACCGGTTGGCTCCGACAAGAACGTCAGCGTGCAGGTGAAACACATCGCAGCCAAGGTGGTGCTCGATAAAATAGTAAGGCAGTTTACCGACGCCAACCTGTCCGAGGTGCCCATGAAACTCAAGAAGATCTATATGAGCAATGTCGCCGCGGACTGCAGCTATGGCTGCGACGGTTATACGCCGGCGCAATGGAACTGCAAGATGGGCGTACTTTCTTCGCCTGCAGAGAATGCCGCGCTGTTGCTTGACGACGGCCTGGATGCAGACCTTGACGAGGGCGATGAATACAACACGGCGCATACCTTCTACGTGTACCCCAACCCTACCGCTGCGGACTCGGAATCCGACAGCTGGTGCGAACGCAAGACAAGACTCGTGCTGGAATGTGACTATAACGGACGTACCGCATACTATCCCGTCACCATCAAAGGAGCCGGCATAGAACGCAACAAAGTGTACCATATCAGCGAGCTCGCCCTCAAGCGTCCCGGCTCCGTAAAGCCCGACAGCAAGGAACCGCAGGTCAGCTCGGATGTGACTTGCACCTTCGACATTACGGTTGCCGACTGGGAAACGGAAACTCCTTACACCGAAGAATTCTAAGCAGACATGGACAAGATTCTCCGCTTATTTCTTCTGCCTTTTTTCCTTTTGACCGCCTGCAGCGTAAAAGAGGACAGGGGCTTGTGCCCGTGCGAACTCAGCGTCCGCAGCAACGAAGCCCTCTTGAGCGACGGGAACGTGCTCGTGAGCGTAATTCAGGACGGAGCCGTCGTCAAGCAGGGAATGATGAGCCGTGAAGACTTTGAGCGCGGGAACTGCGTCCTGACCGTGCCCCGCAAACCGTCCGTCGTTACCGTGTTCACCGGAGTCACCGGAATGAACACGGTAAGCGGACGCCGGCTCGACATCCTGTCCGACCACGAGTGCGACGAACTGTACAGCTGCATGGGAGCCGCTGACCTTCGTGGCGATGCCGCGGAATGCATCGTAACTCCGCACAAAAACTACGCGCGCCTTTATCTCACCGTTCTGGGCATGCCCTCCGGTGCAGACCTTCGCGTGGTGGGCTCAGTTGACGGATACGACCTGGTGAGCCTCGATCCCTGCGAAGGACTGTTCCAGTGCGGGCCGACAGCGGAAGAGTCCGGCGAGACATGGCGTCTTCGCCTGCCCCGCCAGACCGATGACAGCCTGGGGCTCGACGTCGTGGACTGCGACGGAGCGCTCATAAGGAATGTCCGTCTTGGCAAACTGATAGCCGCCACCGGGTACAGTTATGACGACGAAGACTTGCTCGATGTGTCGGTTACGGTAGATTTGAGCAGCTCTTCCGCGCTGGTGCATATCTCGGGATGGGAGACAGACATGGAATTATCGATAGATTATTGAGAAGCTGATTATGAGACGATTGTGTTTGATGATGCTGACTATTGCGGCCCTCTCGTGCGTCCGCGAGGCGCCGCCTGCCCGGACCTCCGGTCTTGTTGAGTTCCGGATTGACTGCGGCCGGCCCTCTGCGACACGCGGCATGCTGGACTCCAGGGACGACGGAATTTCGCAGCTGCTGTTGTTGTTCTACGAAAACGGCAGCTTGCTTCCGCAGCTCACCATAGACGGGGCTCCGGCTCCCGGTGAAAGCATCCGCGTTTCCCTTCAGATCGGGCATACCTACGAGGTTGTGGCGTTTGCCAACTGCCGGCCTGCACAAATCCCGCAGAGTGTCGGCGAAGCTCTCGGCCTGGAATATTCCTGCGATGGAATAGGCGATTGGTCGGCAGGAGTTCCCATGTCCTGCTACAAGTCGTTCAAAGCCGCTTACGCCATGCCTCCGGTGCCGCTTGTGATGGTCAGGCTTGTTTCCAGGCTCAATTTTACCGTGGATACTTCCGGTTTGCAGCACGGCAGCATGACGTTCTCGTCGATAGCGGTACGTCAGATGAACCGGCGCTGCCCTTTCTTCGGACAAGGAGCCGCGGCGCTCAGTTCCGACGTATGCGACGGGGACCTCGCAAGCCAGTCCGACCTGCAGGGCATTAACGCATCCGGCGGCTACAGCACATCCTTCTATCTTCTGGAGAACATGCAGGGGGACATCCTGGCCGGCAACACCGATCCGGACAAAAAAATTCCCGACTCCGTGGAGGTGGCAGGACGCCGGCCTGAGCTCTGCACATATCTGGAAATCAAAGGTTCATATACCGACCGTTCCGGATTCCTGAAAAGCGAAAACGTGCTGGCGCACCTGTATCTGGGCGCTAATGCAGAAAGCAACTTCGACCTGATGCGCAATTGCAGCTATACCGTTACGCTGAACATTTCAGACAACGGATGCCTTAGGACCGACTGGAAGATCGATTGCAATCTGCAGGACGACCGTGTTCTGCGCTTCGATACCCCGAGCCATACGGTAGGAAAGGGAGCGACTGTCAGCGTTCCCCTGACGACGAACCTTAGCCTGCCCGAGGGAGACTACACCTACACGGTAACCGGAGATACGGACTGCCTCAGCGTGAGCCCTCAGGAGGGGGGATTCTGCGTGGAATCCTCTGCTTCCGTCACCAACGGCAAGGCTGTGGTCATAGTTGTAAGGAGCTGGGACGGTGCGCTCGAATCATCGTGCCGTGTGGAAGCCCGCTTCTCGGACAGCACCAGGATAAACGTGGACTGGGACAACGACCTTTACCTTGCCCAGATGGGTACCATAGAGGTAATAGATGACAGCGGGGCCATAGACTTCGGACGCCTTATGCTGCGCGAGACCAATCACCTGGTCCGGGTCGAGAAGGTCCGCCCCGGCCTTTGGCACGTGTATGCAATCGCCCAGGGAGCAGATGTGCTTACTTTCTATATAGGAAGTTCCGTATTTCACTATATCACTGTCGATATCCAGGCTCCGGTCATGGCTTTCGCAGACAGCCGTATCTTCCTTCCCCTGGACGGGCGCACCGTGGAATGCGGGCCGTACTATTACCGCCAGGACGGCAGCCGGCTGTACAGGTCAGATTTTGACGCCGAACTGTACGATTCGCTGCTTGCTTTCGACCTGATACGTGACAACAATTCCAGCAACTCCGGAAAGTATTGGGACTCCGGCCTTTCGGCGGGCAACCCGGTGATAAGCAAGATTGCCATCGGAACCGAGTTCGAGCCTTACGGCTTCCGCATTTCGGCTTTCAGTTCGCAGGGAAGGACCATTTCAGAGAATTACCGGTTCGAGAGTGGAGAGGTCAATATGGAGAACATCCGGGCCAAATGCCGCGTGGCGGGGTATTGCATACCCGACGCAAAAGCCACCCTTTATACGGCCGATCCTTTTGCCTTCTCCAAGAACTGGGGCGGAGTGAACAGCTGGGCGCTTGCATACTGGAGGCGCAATTCCACTCACGATGAGGTGCTTTCATTCAGAAGCAGCGGCCTTATCGGGGAAGGGAACGACTGCAGTTATGCGACGGCTACGACCGACTCCGGCAGCCCTGCGCTCGAATTCTCGTTCCCGGACCTCAATACTATGAAGATGAAGATAAAATATGATTCCTATGGAATAGATGCCATGCCGAAGTATTATCTGGACGTCATCCCTGGGATTATAAACCGGGTGTCAGGAGAGATATATACATCGGTCAGGACTTATTCTATGACATGTATAAATCATCTTGCCGTAGGAGGTGTTGCGAGCGAAAACGGTTCCGCAGGCAGCACCGTGTCGGTAGAGTGGAGTTTCCCGCGCAGCTCCGTGTTCTCGCAGTTCGAAGACATAATCTGCTCTTCCGTCAGCGGGACGGTGCAGGGACTGTATAATCCTCTTTATACCGTCGGGGGAACGCCTTCCCAGGTGATGTCTTCCATGAGTCCGGACTACAGCTTCTGCCATACCGGATACAGCCCCGGCACTGCCGGTCTCGTATCCGGAGACAGCTATTCGCTGCCGGAAACTGACGGCCGCCGCTTCATGGTATGGAAATACTCAAAGCTTTTCTCAGGCAGCAGAGGCTGGCTGGAGAAATGACAGACAATCCTGCAGGACACGGCGGGTGCGGAAATTGATGCGCAGGTCTTCCTCTGACGCGCCCTTTCCGACGGTAAGACCACCGCAGACATCGGCTCCTATAATCCTGTGTCCAGCCGCGATACGCCCTATATCCGACACCAGTTCAGAAAGCGCCATCTGACCCTGGTCCCAGTCGGTGCGGGCGTATTGTCGTGTCAGTACGTCCAGGTCTATAGAAAGGTAAACCGGAAGCCCGTCAGGCAAATCCGAAACATTGAGAAAGTCTTTTTTCAGATTGGGAAGACTCTCCCTTGCAGCCTTGACCCAGTTGCCGCAGCTGAGCATGCCTTCGTCGAAGGCGCCGCCCTGGTCGTCGGGGTGATTGTCGAAGAGCGCCAGACAGAAAGGCTCGGATATCAATTCCATCCACAGCAGGCTCAGATAGTGGTAATCTCCCGTATCTATCCAGTGGATGCCCTGTGGACCTATGTCCCTTATGGCGGAACGAAGTTCTTCTGCGGCGGCGGGGGAGCAGTAGCAGTTGGTCCCTTCAAGCGTGCGGAAGTCGAGTACCCGGCTGCCTTGCAGAAACCAGCTTTCCTCTTCGTAGAGGCCACTCAGATGCATGATTGTAGTCATTATTATTTCCAAAAGTAAAAAAAAATACATACATTTGCATACTTTAGTGCGATTATTTAGATGTCAGACGAACAATTCTACCCTCTCGACACCGAGAAAATTTACTATTCCATGGACGAGCTTACACTCGATACCGAGGAGGGTCCCGTTACCCACAAGGTCGGCGCCTGGCTTAATATCGACCCTGTCCGCATCCATCAGATGATAGTCAAGGAGAAAGTTCTCCAGGTCGATAATTTCGAGGTCCTCAATCCGCTGGTCAGCAAACTGCGTCGCGCAGATCCCGAATATTACCGCCGTTTCATGGGGCTCAACCTGGTAATCGACTATCCCGGATACAGCACAGGCATAGTGGCCAGGATTCCTTATGAGAACGACCCCGTCGGCTTCTATAAGTGGTGGCGCAAGGGCAAGCATGAAGACAAAATCCATCTTTCCCTTCCCAACCGCATCCGCCTCTTCGAGAAGGTGTCCATGATGGATCCCAAGATGATTCTCAAAAAAGACCTCAAGTCCATCCAGTAATATGAAAGGAATCTTCCTCCCTTCTGCGGACGAAAGACCTCTCTCTTTCTATCTTGCGATGGAGGAATATGTCGCTGCGACGCTTGGCAGCGGCTTTTTTGTATGGTCGGTAGCCCCGACGGTAATCATCGGACGGCATCAGGACCTGCGTGCCGAGGTCAATCTTTCGTATTGTGAAAGCCATGGCATAGACATAGTCCGCCGCAAGAGCGGAGGGGGTTGCGTATATGCCGACAAGGGCAATCTCATGATTTCGTACATAACGCCCCGCAAAGGGGTGGAGGCCGTGTTCGCAGAATACCTCGACAGTCTTGCAGCCCTGCTTTCGGGCATGGGACTCGACGCCGTACGCACCCAGCACAACGACATAACGGTCGGCGGCTCCAAGGTCTCCGGCAATGCCTTTTTCGTCCATCCTTCGGCCAGCATAGTCCACGGGACGCTCCTGCACAGCGTCGATATGGACGCCATGCAGAATGCAATCACGCCCTCCCGCGAGAAACTGTCCAGGCACGCTGTCGCATCGGTGCGCGCCCGTGTCGCAAATCTGGTCGAACTCGGCTTCGGCCTGTCCATGCAGCAGTTGTCGCAGGCTGTGATGGACTGGTTCTGTCTTGATTCTCTCGTTTTGGGACAAAACGACATCGAGGCTATAAAGCTAATTCAGAAAAGTTACGATAATCCAGATTTTATTCACTATATTTGACCCTGCTAACACTAAAATATGGACCAAGAACTCAAACAGACCTGCCTGCACGACGAGCATATCGCCCTGGGCGCCAAGATGAGCCCCTTCGCAGGCTTCGACATGCCTATTCAGTATCAAGGCATCATACAGGAACACAATGCAGTCCGCACTGCGGTCGGCATGTTCGACGTCTCCCACATGGGAGAGATCGTCGTTGACGGCCCTCAGGCCCTCGAATTCGTAAACCACGTCTTTACCAACGACGTCCGCGACCTGGAGCCCGGTCGTATCCTCTACGGCATGATGTGTTACCCCGACGGAGGCACGGTGGACGATCTGCTTGTCTATAAGGAATTCGAAAGCGGCTACCTGCTTGTGGTCAACGCCGCCAATATCCAGAAAGATTATGAGTGGCTGCTCAAGGCTGCCGAGGGCTTCGAGGTAGAGGTTTTCAACGATTCCGATTCCTGGGGCCAGATAGCCCTGCAGGGCCCCAAGGCCGAGGATACGCTTGTGGATCTGCTCGGAATCGAAGAACTCCGCGACATCGACTTCTATTCCTTCTGCGACCTCGAGGACGAAGATGGCGGAAGGGTGATAGTCAGCCGCACCGGTTATACCGGAGAGGACGGATTCGAAATCTACGCCTCTCCCGACAACATCTGCGACCTTTGGGCCAGCCTTTGCGACGAGGGCGTCCAGCCCTGCGGCCTGGGATGCCGCGACACCCTGCGCTTCGAGGCCGGTCTGCCGCTGTACGGCGACGAACTCAGCGCAGAGATTTCTCCCGTCATGGCCGGATTCTCGATGTTCTGCAAACTCGACAAGCCCGAATTTATCGGCAAAGAGGCCCTTCTACGCCAGAAGACGGAAGGCCCCGCCCGTAAGATAGTCGGCATAGAGCTCTCCGATTCCGCAGTGCCGCGTGCCGGTTATCCAGTGGAACTGGAGGATGGCACCCAGGTGGGTACCGTAACTACGGGCTATCATTCCATTTCCCTGGACAAGAGTCTGTGCTTCGCCCTCGTGGATGCGGCACATGCCGCCCTGGATACGCCTCTCTTCATACGCATACGCAAGAAAGTGTTCCCCGGCAAAGTAGTCAAGAAACGTTTTTACAAGACAAACTATAAAAAATGAGTAAGATAATCGAAGGACTCCTCTACAGCGAGTCACATGAATGGGTAAAGGTCGAAGGCGACCTGGCAATCATAGGTGTAACCGACTTCGCGCAGTCAGAAATGGGCGACATCACTTATGTCGATCTCCCTTCCGAGGGCGATGAGGTCAGCGCCGGTGAAGAATTCGGCGCGCTCGAGAGCGTCAAGGCCTCCAGCGAACTCTACAGCCCCGTAAGCGGTACCGTAGAGGCCGTTAATGAAGAGCTCGAATCCGCCCCCGAAAAGGTCAACGAAGACCCCTATGGCTCATGGATCATCAAGGTCCGCATGAGCGCCCCCGCAGAGCTCGATTCTCTCATGGATGCCTCTGCATACCAAGAAACTGCGAAATAATACTATGAGTACATTCGCCTATTTCCCCCATACTGACGAGGATATTAAGGTGATGCTTGAGCGGGTAGGGCTCTCCGGCATGGATGAGCTCTACAGCGATGTGCCTTCTGAATTCATACATCGCGGGGAATATGACCTCCCGTCCGCGATGACGGAAGATGAGGTGCGCCGCTGGTTCGAGGAAATGGCTTCCCGCAACACCCGCCTGGCTGTATTCGCCGGTGCGGGAGCTTACGACCATTACACTCCCTCGGTCATCCCTTACATCACTTCCAGGTCCGAATTCCTGACCGCTTATACCCCTTACCAGTGCGAGATCTCGCAGGGAA
>DGVM01000154.1 GCA_002395925.1 Bacteroidales bacterium UBA4284 | reverse complement strand
CTGTTTCCTGTTTTCCTGATTCTGTGCTGGCAGGATCAGTTGGCATAATCATCTAAATATCAATGATATGATAAGCGAAGTGAACAACGAACTATTTACCCTGTGCGAAGATGCCGTCACGGAGATTGTTGAACCATTTCTGGATAAGATGCGCCTGGAGTACGACCCCGATTTCGACGCTTGGAACACCAAATCGGCTGAGATTATCGAAGAAGCTATTGCTGGTCTCTCCCTTGCACAGAAATTTACCATTGCCTGCTACAAGATAGAACTGGAAGATGACTCTCCCGGAAAAGAGAGCAAACTACCAGACCATGATTATCTCGTGGATTGGTTCCACTTTCAATGGGAGTGCTCCCTGGAGGATGAAGAGGAAGAATAGAAGATTCTACAGAACGTTCCCCAGAAGCCAGTCAACTACAGTAACCTTCTTTATCTTGGCTCCTCCAAACTCTTCATCACCCCGTTCGTTCAAGGTTATCAGCGTGAGCTTGTCGCATTTGAATTGGGCGTAGCCTTTAGCGAGGCCGCCCAATTCGCGGTTTCTGGTCTTTGCCGTATCCATCTTGTAGGTGACTTGGATAAGCTCCAGAATCTTGGTCTTGTCCACCACCACGAAATCTATCTCATAGCCGTCCTTGTGGTAGAATACGTCCACGTTCTCCTTCTTGTACCGACGCAGCAACTCGATATACACGATGTTTTCCATACGGAAGCCCAGATTCTCCGTTGTGAGCGTACTCTCGCGATCGGACTGGAAGGCCACATCGACGATGTACGCCTTTTCGCCCCTTATCCTTTCAGCGCTTTTGAATGAGAACTTGTTGATTCCCTGGAGCAGGAAAGCCTGTTTCAGATAGGAATAGTAATTCTCGGCGGTATGGTCAGAACCGAATCCAAACAAATCTGCCAGCGTCGTATAGACGACCTCCTGGCAGAAATTGTCCACCAGGTAATTGGCCATCTTCCGAAGTGCATCCACATAGCGGATTTTGAAGCGTTTGGCGATGTCTTTCTTGATGATGGCATCCATCAATGAGGTAACATACCCTCGTTGATTCTTGAGATTGAATGTCTCCGGGAAACCGCCCTTGCGCAGATATTCATCGAATGCGACCTTGATGAATGCCTGGTTTTTGGTAGAGAGGTCTTTCGGGTCCAGCCCTTTCATCCAGCAATACTCCTCGAATGAGAATGGATAAAGCGTGATTTCGTTATATCGGCCGGTCATGTGGGTGGCCAAATCAGAACTGAGGAGCTTTGCGTTGGAACCCGTAAGGACGATGTGCATCTTTTGACGGAGCAGCCGATTTACAAATAGATGCCAACCTTTTACGTTCTGAGCCTCGTCCAGGAACAGGTAATCGAAATCGCCATAGACCATATATGCTGCCTCCAGAACAGTATTCAGGTCCTTCCTCTCCAGGCCTTCCAGATTTTCATCATCGAAATCCACGTACCCGAACTTCTTGCCGGACTGGACCAGCGCCTTGAGGCAGAGCATGGACTTTCCGCTTCGACGAACGCCGATGACCACCTGGGCCAGCGGGCTGTCCAACTCAAACTGGCGCTCCTCCCTGCGTGGGCAGAGGGTGTTTATATCTATCTTTTCAAGTTCTTTTTTCTGGTCCGTGAGTATCCGGACAATTTCGTACAAGTCCATGGCAAAAGCGTCTTAACTGCGGCAAAGATAGCAATTCTTTTTGAGAAAAGTGCGGTATTCCGTCGTTTTTCGGATTACAAAGTGCGATAAATCAGATTTCATTGTGTTACAAAGTGCGGTAAACCATATATCGCAAAAATAATTTTGTTTATTGTAAAAAATATGTTTACATTTGTGGCGCAATAATGATTGTGTTATGATTGTAGTCTCATTCTTCTCGGCCAAAGGTGGCACGGGCAAAACGACATTCAACATGTCGATGGCCTCCTTCCTCAAGTACCATTTAGGAAAGGCAGTCATCATGCTGGATGCCGACACCCCGGAATACAACCTGTACAACAGCCGCGTGCGGGAACTGGACTACAAACGCGCGAACGGTGGCATCGACGAATCGGCGCTGTACCCTGTGTGGAAAGTGCTGGACGTTACTCCGGAGGGAATAGAAAACCTGGCAGGAAAACTGGATGCATTGCGTGGCAGCGTGGATTATGTCCTGATAGACTTCCCGGGTTCTTGCGTGAAGGATGACGCCATCTGGACCTTCGCCCGGAAGGGCGTGCTGGATCTGGTGGTCATCCCCGTGGACATGGACCCAATGGTATTGGCATCGGCCCTTCAGCTCGCCGAAATCTTCTCCCACACCGGGCAGAAAGTGCTCCTGTTTTTCAATAAGGTGCACGGCAAGATTCCCTCCGAGAAATACGATGCCGTGGCGGAACTCTTCCGTTCACGCGGATTCCGGATGTCGGAGTGCCGCATCAAAAACGCTCTGGCGATGAGCCGCGACGCGGAGAGCGGGAGCAACTACCTTCGCAGCACAATCTGTTTCCCGGAAAAGACCGTGCGGGATCTGAACCCGCAACTGATAGACCTGTTCAAAGAGGTGATTGGATATGAGGAGAGAGAAAAGACACAGGCAGAAGGTACCGTTCCGGTCTGAACCTTCCGAGCCTGACATATCGGATATCATTCCCGTCGTCGAGTACACGCCCATCGTAGTGCCCGAGCGATTGCGGGTAGAAACCCCTTTCGAGGCCGATGACGAAGCGGCGGCGACGGAGGAACTCATCAATGAGCAGCGGCTCAATGATGACGCGAAAGCATTCAACCAAATACTAAACGCATAAGTGATGAAGAATTGTGGAGAGAGATATGCGGCGTGTGGCGTCCTGGGCCTTGCCGTGAGCATCTCGGCATCGGCACAGGATGCCATTTCGTTTTTGAACGAGGCAAACTCGCAGATCCGTTCGGCGGGTTCCATTATCTACCAGGTAGTTATAGCAGTGCTCGCCATCGTGGCCATCGTGTCGCTGATTACGGTGGGCATCAAGATGTACTCCGGTGACCAGGAGAGCGCCCAGAAGGCCCTCGGATGGTGCGGAGGCATGGTTTTCTGTATCATCGCGGCCCTCGTGCTGAAAAACTTCATCGGGTTATGAGGTGCAGGGTGTATCGTAATCTGGACCGGCCTTTCACCTTTCTGGGTGTCAAGGGCCGATACATTCCGGTGGCCCTCATCGGGCTGCTGGGAATCGTGGTCACGGCGGTCATAGTGGGCGCCGCGCTGGGGACCTTCGCCGGTCTGGCATCGGCCGTGGTGCTCATCGTGGGCGGCTATCTGGGCCTGCTGGAGATTCAGCAGCGCTACGGTGAGAAGGGTCTTTCCCGCTTCATTGCCGGGAAGCGTCTGCCGAAGTTCATCTTAATCCGGTCGAAGGTATGGAGCAGATAGACATCAGGGCCAATTTCCCCGTGATGAACGGCGGGGACGGCGTCATCCTATCGAAGAGGGGCGACATCTGCGTGGGCTGGGAGGTGCAGCTGCCTCCGGCATTCCGCTGCAATGAGGAGAAATACGACTCCCTGATTGCCTCGATGGCGGGCGCCACTGCGCTCCTGCCGGACTACACCATTGTCCACAAGCAGGACATTTTCATGCGGAAGCACTATGTTTCCGCGCCTGCCAAAGGCTTTCTGGAAAAGGCCTATGAGGAGCACTTTGATGGCCGGGAATACATGGACCACAGGTGTCTGCTATGGCTTTCTTTCTCATCGAAAAAGAATGTCCGAGGCGGCTCCAGCGGCTTATTGGGCCTATCCGGAGCGGGGCTTCCCAAGCCCGCCGAGATTGCCCGGCTGTTGGCATCAGCCGACCAGTTCGGGACGATGCTCGCGGGCAATAGCCTGCTTTCGCTACGGCGCCTGACCGAAGAGGACATTTTCGGTGGCGAGCGTCCCGGCATCCTGCAGGACTACCTGAACTTCACCGATGAAGGGGCAGACGTGCTTAGCGATATGCAAGTGGCCCCGGATAGTATCCGCGTGGGCGACAAAACCATTGCCTGCCACTTGTTTGCCGACCTGGACCAGCTTCCCGGCGAGGTGGCTTCCTGCCGCCGGGACAGGGACCTCAGCACGGAAAACTCCGTCGTTTCCCTGTCATACTTGCACGAAATCGGCCAGTCGCTGGACTGCGAGCACGTGGTGAATTGGTACTGCGTAAAGGAGCCGCTCAAAGATATTCACGGCAGTTTGGATTCCAAGCGCCGGCAGATGCAGTC